>JALVYZ010000448.1 GCA_027037705.1 bacterium
TGCAAAAGATTTATTACAACAAAAATTAGAAGAAGGAAAAGAATATAAAGAAGCTTTAAGAGAGGTGAGCAAAGAAATTAATCATCACCGTCCGGAAATAACTGAATATTATTTGAAGAGAGCTTAAATGTAATTAAAAATTGTCTTTTATTTTTAATAAATCGTTAGAAGAAAGAAATTTTAATTTTCTGTTAAAGATCTTTGAAAACTTTCTTCTTTTGTTCAAACTTAAAATATATAACTTATTATTAGTTCTTAAAACAATATATTCTTCTGCAATTAGTTTTTTATCAAAAAAATTCTTTTTAACTATATTAATAAGTAATTTTCTTGCTTTTTTATATTCCATATAAGTTAATTTAACCCCTATCTTAGTTTGCCTAAGAGAATTATCATAATTAACTGTATTTATACATTTCTTATACTTATATTTTAAAAATTCATAAAGCTCATTCCCATTATGAATAATTTTACAATACCCTCCTGCTGCTCTTTTATCATAACAAGCTTCATTTATACCTTGAATTTCTCCACTTATAATTGCACTTTCAATACCTGTAGGATGTTTTATATAATTTTTTAATCTTTGTAAATCTTCAAGATATCCGGAACACTTCTCTCTAATTAAGAAATCTTTCTTACTTCTCCAAAAAGGATCTTTTAAAATAAGAGTAAAAACTAAAATTCCATTAGAATTAGGAACTTCTTGCTTAATAGAAAATCTTTTATTATAAGTAGTATAAATTAAATTTCTTAAATAATTCAAAACAACTTTCTCTTCATTCGCAGATGAATTAATATCAATTTTCCCTAGCAAAAGATAATTATTTTTTATATACAAAGCATCTTTATCCAATTTAACTTTTTGATTTTCTTGGTTATTACTTAAAGAAGTAACACATCCACTAAAAAAAAGAGAAAATATGAATATAAATATAATAAACTTTTTCATAAAGTCATCCTCCACCACTTTTTGACAAAATTATATCATTAATTAGAGATTAAATAAAATTGGTTAACATAATCAACGTTCCCCTTAAATACTTATCACTAGCCAAAGAAGTTTGGAGTAAAGTTATATTATATACTGATATCAGTATATAACCTTTAAAAAGAAATAATCTATTCTATTCCGTTATCAGTATAGACCTATTTATAAATATCTCCTCTGCTATCAGCTTCTTCAATTGTAACTACTAAAATATCATCCTCAATAAAGTACTTAAATCTAAATTTTCCTATTCTTAATCTATAATTATCATTACTAGCTTTTAATTTTTTAATATCTAACTTAGGATTGTTTGGATAAGGATTTTTCTCTAACTCTTTAAAAACTTTTTTAATTCTTTGCTTTAGATTTTTATCTTGTTTTTCAATAAACTTTTTTACCTGTTTACTTAAATAGATCTTATACATACTCTTAATCCCAATTTACTTCATCTAAAGTAACATAATCTTCTGGATGCTCTTTAAAATGCTTCCTTGCTTTTTGCAAAAGTTCATAATCAGGGTCTCCTGGTAAAATAGGCTCAATTTCCATATCTAAATCAAATTCTCTTTTTTCAAGAGTTTTTTTAAGTAAAAAGTTAAGTCCATCACTTAAGCTAAGTCCATATTGTTTAAAAAATTCTTTTGCCTGTTCTTTTAGATTTTTATCCAAATATACATTAGTTCTTACTTTTTCAAAAGTCATTTGAATACTCCTTATAAGTAAACTAAAAATAATTATAACACATTTAGTGTGTTATTTAGATAAAT
>JALVYZ010000449.1 GCA_027037705.1 bacterium
AGGGGAAGCTGTTTTTTGTGGCTTTTTCGCATGTCAGGCACCTCGCTCGATTTATTTCCCATGTAAATTCCGCTGGTTACGGTTTTACATATTAATAGACCGTACGAAAAAGTCCACCCCATTTTTGCCATTTTAGGCAATTAAATCAGAGTGATATGCATTCCTGGATGGACACAATCTAATAAAGCTGCATATGAATGGAATGCATCAGACTACGCGAGGCATTCTGTCCCTCAACAAGAATGGGCAAGAGAATTAATTGATAAACTCAGATTAAAAGGAAATGAACATTTACTTGATATTGGCTGTGGAGATGGAAAAGTAACCGCTGAAATCGCGAAACATCTCAATAAAGGTCGTGTAGTTGGAATTGACAATTCACAAAACATGATTGCTCTTGCCACTCAAGAGTTTCCAGTGTCGCAATATCCCAATTTGTTTTTCAGGCAGGCGGATGCATCTGAATTATCTTTTCATCAAGAATTTGATATTGTTTTTTCCAATGCAGCTCTTCATTGGGTTGTCGACCACAGGCCTGTATTAAGGGGAATATATAAAGCCTTAAAGCCAGACGGGAAAGCCATTGTTCAAATGGGTGGAAAAGGGAATGCTGCAAATGTTGTTGAGATTTTAGATGAAATATTACGTGAAAGTCCATGGAATGAATATTTTAAAGATTTTTCTTTTCCTTATGGTTTCTATTCCCCCAAAGAATATGAACCGTGGCTTAAAGAAACAGGATTCAAGATTCAAAGTCTTGAGTTAAAGCCAAAAACTATGGTTCACGAAGATATTGAAAAATTTAAGGGTTGGATAAGGACTACTTGGTTGCCGTATCTTTATCGGATACCAGAAAATTTAAAAAACCGTTTTATTGACTTGATCACCAGAAGGTATATCGAAAAGCACCCACCAGGCAGTAATGGTGAAATTAAAACGGCAATGCAACGATTGGAATTTATAGTAAGTAAAGAACAATGAAGCGCACAACAATCGGCTGCAAGGGACGGCAAACAGCGTGGCGGTTTTTGATAGTCAGTGCCCCGCATAGAGCCTGGCAGTAATTCCAAGTTGGTTGCCCCGCATGTTTGCCGCCCCTGAGCCGTAGCGTTATGCCCTGTAATAAGAAGATGCCCTCCATTGCTTCATTGATTTTATTATGGCAGTCGTTATAATATAATGCATGATAGCGTCATTCAAAAATGCTGGTACAGAGGATATTTTTGATGGTATGGCATCGAAAGTTGCCAGAAAGTGCTGTCCGAAGTCGCTTTGGCCGGTTGCCAGACGAAAGATGGATCAAATCAACAGGGTTCGAGAGTTAAAAGAACTCAATGTCCCACCAGGAAACCGGCTTGAGCGTTTAAAAGGTGACCGAGAAAATCAATTTAGCATCAGAATCAACCAGAAATACAGAATTTGCTTTACTTGGGAGAAAGGCCATGCCTACGAAGTCGAAATCGTTGACTACCACAAATAACGCCATTGGCAGGAGGCTTCCTAAAAAGCGTCCACCAACTCATCCTGGTGAAATGCTTTTCGAGGAATTTATCAAGCCCCTTAAACTTACCCAGACGGAAGTTGCACGTCGGTTGGGTATTTCATATCCACGTCTCAACGAAATCATCAAAGGACGGCGTCGTGTTACACCCGATACTGCATTGAGATTATCTCGAGTAATAGGTATGTCCGCAGATTTTTGGTTAGGCTTACAGCAAGACTGGGATCTATGGAATGCCATGAACAGCCCTGAGT
>JALVYZ010000450.1 GCA_027037705.1 bacterium
TATTTACCAATACTTATTCTAATTGTGCCAAGTGCTGTCATTTTATCGTATCCCATAGCTTGCAATACATGAGAAATTGATTCTTTTTCTGAAGCACAGGCACTTCCAGAAGATACAGCTATACCTTCATAATTTAAAGCATTTCTTAATGCTTGAGCTTCTATATTTTTGAAAGAAATATTAATTGTGTTTGGAACTCTTGGTACATTTTCTCCAGCGATTAAAATATCTTCTATTTCTTTTAGACTTTTTTCAAGTTTATCTTTTAAATTTTTTAATTTTTCAAAGTATCCAGATTCAAAATCTTGAATTATAATTTCAGCAGATTTACCTAATGCAATTATTCCAATGACATTTTCAGTACCACTTCTTAACCCTTTTTCCTGGCCTCCACCATGAATAAAAGGTTCTAAATTTATACCATTTTTAATATATAAAACTCCTATCCCTTTTGGAGAATAAACTTTATGTCCAGAAATAGATAAAAAATCAATATTAATTTTTTGGAGGTCAATTTTTACTTTTCCATAAGCCTGGACTGCATCTGTATGGAAAAGTATATTGTATTTTTTTGCAATTTTTCCAATCTCTTCAATTGGAGAAATTATACCAGTTTCGTTATTAGCAAAGATAACTGAAATTAAGATTGTATTTTCTTTGATTGAGTTTTCAAGAAGATTTAAATCTATTAAACCGTTTTCATCTACATCAAGATATGTAACCTCAAGTCCATTTTTTTCTAAAAATTTTAAAGTTTCTAAAATTGCTTTATGTTCAACTTTGGTAGTTATTATATGTTTGTTTTTTAGGTTATATCCACAAACTGATTTTAATACCCAATTATTTGACTCTGTGCCACAAGAAGTGAAGTATATCTCATCTTTTGAACAATTTAAAGATTTAGCAATTGTTTCTCTTGCATTTTCAATATCATCTTTTAGACCTTTACCAGCCCAGTGAGATGATGAAGGATTTCCCCATTTTTCAATAATGTATGGTTTTATTGCTTTATAAATTTCTGGTAAAATTGGTGTTGTAGCATTATAGTCAAGATAAATCTTTTTCATCTTATTCCTTTTCTCTCCAGATTTTTGCATTTAATTTTTCAAGTTTTTTTTCAAATTTTTCATATCCTCTATCAAGATGATAAATTCTTGAAACTTCAGTTTTACCTTTTGCTCTTAATCCTGCTAAAATTAAGGAAGCACTTGCCCTTAAATCTGAAGCCATTAATTTTGCACCATATAATACTTGTTTCCCTTTAACAATGGCATGGGAGCCTTCAATTTTTATGTCAGCACCCATTCTCATAAGTTCAAAGGCATGCATAAATCTATTTTCAAAAATTGTTTCTGTAATTACAGAAACTCCAGTTGAATAACACATTAATGCCATAAATTGTGCTTGCATGTCTGTAGGAAAGCCTGGATATGGCATAGTTATAACATCTGCTGCAGTAATTTCATCATTTCCTTTAACTCTTATTCCATTTTGATTCTCTTCTATTTCAATTCCAGTTGATTTTAACTTTGTTACAACAGATTCTAAAAAATCAAGTTGAGAATTTTTAATTAAAATATTTCCATTGGTTATTCCTGCAGCTACTATAAATGTCCCTGTCTCAATTCTGTCAGGAATAACAGAATATTCACTACCTTTTAAAGATGTGACACCTTCTATTTCAATTATTTCTGTCCCTTCTCCTTCAATTTTAGCTCCCATTTTTTTTAAAAATTTTATCATATCAACTA
>JALVYZ010000451.1 GCA_027037705.1 bacterium
ATTACTGGAAAATTATCGATAATATAGAAAGATACATACAGGCTAAGTCTAGTGGTTTTACAAACTACGTAATATCTACACTTAGATTATTAATAAACACATATACAATATTCATTTTATCAAGCAGTGTTATACTGATAGCCCTAAACACAATATGGATTCCATTCTCCACCCTAAAGAAAAGTATTCTTTCTCTAGAAAAAAAGCTCACATCACTCCGCATAAACCTTTTCAGCGTTTTTCCCAAGAAAAAAGTATTATCAGACTCTAAAGACGAAACAAGTGAACAGTCAAAGAACATCAAAAATATCGTATTATGGCCATTAAACCAAAAAATTATAATTTATACAAAAGCTACTTCAGAAAAAATAAAGGATAATATAGAAAAATATAAACAACGAAAATATGCAGAGGATATTTTAAAGAATATTCATCAAGGATACACTTTTACAGGATCTCCCCTTAACATAATTTTATTTTTATTTAAAACAAACTATGTTTTAAATACCCTCCCTACAGATGCAAAAATTGTTTTAGCAAAATACCTGAGAGAACCTTATTTACCTGTTCCTCCTGCTGACATTTCCAGAAAGATATTTTATGAGGAGGCCCCTCGGAGCCTATTAATGTACATTTCAGCGAAAAAATACAATAAAAATATTGGATTTACCATAAATTATCTATTTGAATTAAGAAAAAAGATTCTACAGGAGCTATCCTCTTCATCTTCGGACTCCTTCTATTCCCTGTTTTCACCAGAAGAAAGATATAGAAGCTACATTGACCGCGGTTTACTGCCAGACCTGGATTATATGATACTCTCACTACTCTCAAATACAAGCTTGAAGGAGCTTGTTAAAGAGGGGCAACTATCATTTTCTCGTTTAAACGAGATAGTTTCTTCTGTTATTAAGACTTATAGTATTTCTAATTATTATAAAAGGATTCATGGTGATAAAAATGAAAAACCTTAGGTTTTTAGTATTATCGACAATTGCTCTTCTTTCACTGCTGTTGAAACAATACTATCTTTCCCTGTTTCTCTTCTATCTGATTTTCCTTATATCATGGAAAAATGCTTTTACATATATTTACCCACTACTTTACGGAACACCGCTTCCATATATTCAAGTAAACGGAAACGTTGCGCTTGTTGACATAGGATTTATTAAAAAATACTCTATAATCTACAAAGTCTCCCTCGTAAAACACACAATTGAAGATCTCATATCTGAAGATTTTTGGAGAATTACAAAATATTTATTCTCGGGTATTCCATTATCCAAAGAGATTTCTATAACATTTATCTCATTAAAACGTGAAAATTTATACGATTTTTTCATAAAAATAGATTCCCCACTAGAGAAAGGAAAAATAGAAGAATTAACTGCATTTATGCGTTCATTAAAGAAAACATTTGAAAATAGCGGCATTTCATTAGCTCCCATAGACTATAATGAGTACAAAGAGAAAATTTCAGAAACCATCGGGTGGAGGGAAAGAGGCGTGTTTAAAACCTATGTGCCCTCAACTTCTATCGTGATTATATTAACGTTAATAATCATCTTTGGTAATATTTTTACTAAAGCATTTTTTGCACCAATACTTATGGTTTTCACTCTCATGATGATTGTAAGGTTAAAACTGAGAAACTATCCACATGGGGACCCTGAAAAGCAATTTTACAAATTTTCTAAAAACTACTCAATGGAGAGCTTAATAGACGAAGAAGCTGTATACAGCAA
>JALVYZ010000452.1:0-441 GCA_027037705.1 bacterium
TGCTCAGTTCTGCATAGTCCAATACCTTCAGCACCAAATTTTCTTGCAATTTCTGCATCTTTAGGTGTATCAGCATTTGTTCTAACACCAAGAGTTCTTATTTCATCCACCCATTTCATAAATTCTCCAAATTCTCCAGTGAATTCTGGATGAATTGTTGGTATTTTACCTTCAATTACTTCTCCAGTGTTGCCATCAATAGTTAACCAATCTCCCTTTTTAAAAATCTTTCCATTTACATTCATCTGTTCTTTTTCATAATCAATTAAAAGTGCACCACAACCAACAACACAGCATTTTCCCATACCTCTTGCGACAACAGCTGCATGTGAAGTCATTCCGCCTCTTGCAGTTAACACTCCTTCAGCAGCATTCATCCCATGTATATCTTCTGGAGATGTTTCTATTCTAACTAAAATTACTTTTTCTCCTTTTTCTTTT
>JALVYZ010000452.1:451-1743 GCA_027037705.1 bacterium
GCCTTTGGGTCAATCATAGGATGAAGAAGAAAATCAAGTTGTTTTGGCTCTACTCTCATAATTGCTTCTTCTTTTGTAATTAGACCTTCTTTTACCATATCAACAGCAATCTTAATTGCAGCTTTTGGAGTTCTTTTCCCATTTCTTGTTTGAAGCATCCATAATTTTTTTCTTTCAATTGTAAATTCAATATCTTGCATATCTCTATAATGTTTTTCAAGTTTCTGATAAATTTCCACTAACTCTTTATAACATTCTGGCATTAATTCTTCTAAAGTTGGTAGATTTCTATTTTCATCATTTTTGGAAGCTTCATTTAATGGATAAGGAGTTCTAATTCCTGCAACAACATCTTCTCCCTGAGCATTCGGTAAAAATTCTCCAAAGAATTTTTTCTCTCCTGTTGCAGGATCTCTTGTAAATGCGACACCTGTTGCACAATCATCACCTAAATTACCAAATACCATAGATTGAACATTAACTGCAGTGCCCCAATCATCTGGAATGTTATTTAATTTTCTGTAAGTAATTGCTCTTGGATTATTCCATGAACCGAATACAGCTCCAATTGCAGCCCATAACTGTTCATAAGGATCTTGTGGAAAATCTTTTCCAGTTAAATTTTTAAATTCTTTTTTCAAAGTATCAACTAATTCTTCTAAGTCTTCAGCTGTAAGTTCTGTATCAAGTTTTACCCCTCTTTTCTCTTTCATTTCTTCAAGTGGTTTTTCTAATTTTTCTCCTGGAATTCCCATTACAACATTTCCAAACATTTGAATGAATCTTCTATAACTGTCATAAGCAAATCTTTTGTTATTGCTTTGTTTAATCAATCCTTTTACTGTTTCATCTGTTAATCCAAGATTTAAAACTGTATCCATCATTCCAGGCATTGATACTCTTGCTCCAGATCTTACTGAAAAAAGTAAAGGATTTTCATTATCACCAAATTTTTTATTTAATAGTTTTTCAATTTTATGAAGAGCTTCATTTACTTGACCTTCAAGCTCTGAAGGAAATGTTTTATTATTTTTATAAAAATATGTACATACTTCTGTTGTAATTGTGAAACCGGGAGGGACAGGGATGCCAAGATTTGCCATTTCTGCAAGGTTTGCACCTTTGCCGCCAAGTAAATTTTTCATTTTTGCATTACCTTCTGTTTTGTCTGCTCCAAAAAAATAAACATACTTAGCCATTATTCCCCCCTTTTAAAATATTATCACTAAATCAATTACTTTTATTATTAAACTTGTAATTTTTTTAGATCACCAACAGAAATAAAACTATTA
>JALVYZ010000453.1 GCA_027037705.1 bacterium
TTAAGATCAAGAACTTGCTGGCCTTTTTGGGTAACAAGAAAACCATCTTTATTAACGGTAAAATTTCCATTTCTTGTATATTTAATTTCTCCATTAGCTTCTTTAACCATAAAAAAGCCTTTTCCAGCTATAGCAAAATCAAATTTATTTCCAGTATGCTTTAAATATCCTTCTGAGAAGTCTATTTTTGTTACATCTGTGTAGGGAAAAGTATTAAATGAGCCATTTTTTATATTTTCTGGAAGTGTTTCTTTATATTTATTTTCTTCTTTATCTAATGGTAACATTGATGCAAATGTTATATTTTGTTTTTTGAAGCCTGTAGTATTAACATTTGCTAAATTGTTTGCGATTGTGTCGAACTTTTTTTGAAAAGCTAATGCGCCAGCTGTAATTGTATAAATTGCATGGTTCATTGTTACCTCCTTGTAAAATAGAGAAGCAATGGATGTGCCAAAATAAATAAAGCATTTTTATAGGTTTTTAGAGAAAAATTAGATTGGATATAAGTGAAAGAGCTGTGATTTCACACTATTATATATTTTTTTAAAAATAAAATAATGATAAATCAAAATGTTTACATTTTGACTATAAATTTTTTTGTCCAAAAAATTGACATTAATTATTTATCTAATTCAAATGCGTCATGTAAAACTCTGACAGCAAGTTCTGTATATTTTTCATCAATAATACATGATACTTTTATTTCTGAAGTGCTAATCATCTGTATATTAATATTTTCTTTTGCTAATGCTTCAAACATTTTTGCTGCAACTCCTGAATGGCTTCTCATCCCAACTCCTATTATTGAAACTTTTGAAATATTTTCATCTCCCACCACATCTTCAGCACCAATATCTTTTGCTATCTCTTTTACTAAATCCATAGCTTTTTTAAAATCATTTTTAGTAACAGTAAAAGTTAAATCAGTTGATTTTCCATCTTCAGAGATATTTTGGACAATCATATCAACGCTTATATTTTCATCTGCAATCTTACCAAATATTTTTGCTGCAATTCCAGGTTTATCTGGTACTTTAATTATAGAAATTTTTGCTTGATTTTTATCATAAGCTATTCCTGTTACAACAGGTTGTTCCATGATTTCCTCCTCTTTACATACAATTGTTCCTTCTTCGTCTTTAAATGAACTTCTAACTTGAAGTTTTATATTATACTTTTGAGCAAATTCAACTGATCTTAAATGTAAGACCTTTGCTCCAAGAGATGCATATTCCAACATCTCTTCATAAGAAATTTTCTTGATTTTTTTAGCCTTTGGACACACATTAGGATCAGTTGTGTAAACTCCGTCAACATCAGTGTAAATATCACATCTATCTGCGTTTAAAGCAGCTGCTATTGCTACTGCAGTAGTATCTGAACCGCCTCTGCCAAGTGTTGTAATATTTCCTTCCCTATCTATTCCCTGAAATCCTGCTACCACAACAATATTCCCCTCATTAAGAGCTTTTTGAATATTGTCAGGTTCTATTTCAGTAATTCTTGCTTTTGTAAATACTCCATCTGTATAGATTGGAATTTGAAAACCTAAAAATGATTTAGCTTTATATCCCATTTTTATTAATGTCATAGCAAGAAGGGCAATACTAACCTGTTCCCCAGTTGAAACTAATACATCCATTTCTCTTTCAAATGGCAGTTCATCTACCTGTTTTGCAAGATTAATTAATCTATCTGTTTCTCCTGCCATTGCTGACACCACAACAATAACTTGATTTCCATTTTTTACTTCTTTGATTACTTTATTAGCAACATTGGCAATTCTTTCAATTGTTCCAACTGATGTCCCGCCAAATTTTTGAACAATTAAAGCCATTTTTACACCTCTCTTAATTCAATCTCTCTCCATTCAGGATTGTTATCAACAAATTTAAACTTAATTAAATAATATTTATCTGGTACACATTCAGGAATTCTATCTATCCATTCAACCACTATTATAGCATCTTTATCAAAGAAAAAATCCTTATATCCTATTTCTTCAAGTTCATCAATAGAATTTAATCTATACAAATCAAAATGATAAACTTTAAAAGTTTTTGTATCATATTCGTTTAAAATAGTAAAAGTTGGGCTAACAACATCATTAATATTTCCATCAAGATTCTTTACTAAAAATTTTGTAAATTGAGTTTTACCAGCTCCCAAATCACCAATTAGGCCAATAAACATTCCACCATAGCATCTTTGTGCTATATTTTTTGACAAATTTTCAAGTTCTTTTAAGTTTTTTATAATTATTTTATGAATCATTACCACTTTTTATAATTTTAAAACTGTAATGTAAATTTTCAATTAGATCATTTGCTATAACTGTGTCAGAGCAAAATTTTTCAGAACAAATTTCACCTGTTAAACCATGTAAATATACTCCAAGGATAGAACTTTCAATTGAATTATATTTTTGTGCTAAAAATGATAAAATCATGCCACCAAGAACATCGCCAGAGCCACCTTTACTAAGAGCATCATTGCCTTTTGGGCAAATATATGATTTTTCTCCATCTGTAATTACTGTTCTAAATCCTTTTAAAACAACTACACAATTATACTCTTTAGCAAAATTTTTTGCTGTTTCAAGTCTATTGTTTTGAATATCCTGTTTTGACAATTTTGATAATCTTGAAAATTCTCCTGGATGTGGGGTAATAATCTTTGGAATATTTATTTTATTTAAAATATTTAAATCTTCATTTGCAATTATATTTAAAGCATCAGCATCCAAGATAACAGGAATTTCAAGTTTTTCAAGAAGTTCATATAAGAAATTTGTTGCATCATTTGAAGTCCCTAAACCTGGACCTATTAAAATTGCACTTTTTGAATTTATAAATTTTAATAAATCTTCTAAATCATAAAATCTTTTTATATTAAATGGATGGCTCATTGCTTCTGGTAAACTTGCTTCAAAAATTTCATTTATCTCTTGTGGTATAATTGCTGTTACAAGCCCACTTCCACATCTTAGACATGCTTTTGATGCTAAGATTACAGCTCCTGAAAATCCTATACTACCACCTAAAATAAGAGCATGACCAAATCTTCCTTTATGACCATCTATTGGTCTTGGTTTATAAATATTTTTTACAATTTCTATATCGATTTCAAAGTCATTAATTTCAAAAGGTAAATTTTGAGGTATAGAAATATCAATAAGTTTAACATCTCCACAATACAAAACACCTGGATAAGTTGATAATCCTATCTTTTTTAAACCAAATGTGTAAGTTGTATTAGCTTTTATGCATGTTCCGAGTGGAATTCCTCTTTCAGAGCATAGCCCAGACGGAATATCAATTGCAATTTTAATGGCATTATAATCGTTTATTGCTTCAATAATTATTTTGTAAAAGTCTTTTATTTCTGAGTTTAAACCTGTCCCTAAAATTCCATCAAATACATAGTTAAAGGTATTATTTTTCAAAAATTTATTAAATTCGTTAGCATCTGTAACTTCAATAATGTCTATATTAAAATTTTTTGCTACATTATAATTTATTAAAGCATCACCTTTTAAGTTTTTAGCCTCAGTTAAAAGGACAATTTTAACATTCTTAAATCCATTATTTACTAAATATCTTGCAATTACAAATCCATCTCCACCATTATTCCCTTTTCCGCAGACAATGAGAAATTTATCATCTTTTTCAGGTGAATAATCTTCTAAAAAATGTAAAAATGCTCCTTTCCCTGCATTCTCCATTAAAACTGCACCAGGAATACCAATTTCATTTATTGTGTATTTATCTATTTGAGCCATTAACTTTCCTGGGACTAATTTCATTTTTATGCTCCTAATTTGCTTGAAATTATTATTTTAAATGCTAATTGCTTTAATGATGTAACGAGAAAAATTTGTAAAAAGTAGATTATTAAAATTACAATAATAGGTGAAAAATCTATACCAAAACTAAAAAAAGAAGATGGTAACATCCTTCTTACACGGTATAAAACAGGATCTGTAATCCTATATAAAAATTGAACAATTGGATTATATGGATCAGGATTTACCCATGAAATTAATGCTCTTATGATTATTATCCACATATATATGGTTAAAATATAATCTAAAATCACTGCCACAGCATTTAAAAAATTTCCTATTATAAACATAAATAACCTCCTTTTTATTTGTTAATGCGTAAATGCGTATATGTGTTTATGAGTTTATACGTCAATTAGAATATACTGTATCTTTTTCTTTTCGCATCCACCCATTTACGCTTTTTCATATTTATATAATTTAACATCTTCGCATTATCGCTTCTACACATCTTCTATAAATACATTAGTTTTTCATTTTCATTGAAAAATTTTATTCTATTAATTTCAAGATGTCTTATTATCTCTAATTAACTTATTTTTCAACCTTTTTATTAATATAATAATCTTGTTGGAATAATAAAGATGTGGTAAAGATTTGGCAATGGAAAAAAGATTAAATATAAATGGCCTGGAAGTTTTATTAAAAAGAAAAAATATAAAAAATATTTATCTAAGGGTTACTTCACCAGATTGTAGAGTAAAAGTTTCAGCTCCTTATTATGTTTCATATGAATTTATTGAAACATTTGTAAAAAAGAAATTTAACTGGATTATAAGAGAAATTGAAAAAATAAATTCTAAAAAACTAAAATTTGTAAATGGAGAATTTATTAATTTAAAAGGTGAAAAATTTAAAATGTTAGTAAAACATTCTAATAAGCCAAGAATTGAAAAGAATGGAAAAGAAATTATCTTTTATTTTCCAGATTCATACAATTACGATAAGAAAATAAAATTTTTAGATAAATGGTTAAAAAAAGATATGGAAAAAGAAGTTAAAATTTTAATTGATAAATGGGAAAATATTACAAAAATAAAATTAAATGAAGTTAAAATTAGAAAAATGAGAACTAAATGGGGAGTTTGTAACATTGTAAAAAAGAAAATAACTTTAAATTTAGAATTAATTAAAAAGCCATTAATATGTCTTGAATATGTAATTGTTCATGAATTTGTCCATTTCTTTGAAAAAAGGCATAATCAAAACTTCTATAAAAAATTATCTGATTTTTTTCCTCATTGGAGAGAAGCAGAAAGGTTGATTAAATGTTAATTAAATGTAAAGGTTTCTTTGACATAAAATCAAAGAAATTAGTCAGAAATTGTTTTATTAAATGGAATGGGAAGTACTTTGAAATGTTAAATAGTTGTAACTATTACGATAAAATAGCTAATTATTTAATCCCTTCATTTTGTGATGCTCATGTTCATCTTTTTTTAAGTGGAGATAAAGATTTAGTTAAAAGGGAAAAAGAATTAAGTTTGAGTTTAGATGAAGGTTTAAAAATTGCAGAAAAAAATGTGAAAAAACTAATGGATTTTGGTGTATATTCTGTTATTGATGCTGGAGATAGTAAATTATGTGCTCTTACTTTAAGAGATAGCAGAAGATTTGAAAATTTTAGAATAAAAACATCAGGAAAAGCATTATTTAAAAAAGGGAGATATGGAAGTTTTATTGGATATGAAATTACAGATTTTTCATCATTAAAATATGCATTAAATGATCTATTAAATAAAAAAATTGATATTATAAAAGTTTTGAATTCAGGAATCAATTCAGTTAAAGAATATGGCAAAGAGACTGAACCTCAATTTTCTTTAAAGGAAATGGATTATATTGTGAAATTTGCAGAAGATAATAATTTAGATATAATTGTCCATGTTAATGGATATTTAGCAATTAAGGAGACTGTAAAACATAATGTTAATAGACTTGAACATGCTTTTTTTATAAAAGATGATTTTTTAATAAAAGATATAGCACAAAGAGGAATTAAAATTGTTCCAACATTTAGAGCTATGTATAATTTAATAGAGAATAAACAATTTTCTAAAAAAGAAAAAGAAATAATTAAAAAAACAGTTATTAATCATACTGAAGAAATAAAAAAATTTATTAAATATGGAGGAAAAGTTTTATTAGGAACAGA
>JALVYZ010000454.1 GCA_027037705.1 bacterium
AACATGCAGGTGAAACACTTGCAGAAGTTTGTGAAGCTGTTGGTATTCCACCAGTATTACATGTTGGTTCTTGTGTTGACAACTCAAGAATTTTAATTGCATGTGCTGAAATGGTTAAAACTGGTGGATTAGGTGAGAAATTATCTGACTTACCAGTTGCTGGTGCTGCTCCAGAATGGATGAGTGAAAAAGCTATATCAATTGGCCACTACTTTGTATCTTCAGGAGTTTACACAGTATTTGGTGTTCACTTCCCAACAATTGAAGGAACAAAATTCCATGAATTATTATTTGATAAATTAGAATCTGAATGGGGATTAGGAAAATGGGATTTTGCAAAAGATCCTCATGAAATGGCTCAAAAGATGATAGCTCACATCCAGAAAAAGAGAGAAGAGCTTGGTATTGCTGGTGAAAGAGAAAGAAAACTCTTTGATATGGAAGATAGAAGACAATTATCAATTGAATAAAAAAGCGGGCTTCTGCCCGCTTTTTTTATATTAATTTTTTTAACCCATTCATCATATACTTCTTTTCTTAATAATTTTCTAACCTTTGATTTTATTGACATTTATTAAATTCTGTTTGTTAGGTATTTCAAATCTAATTTTTTTCAATTTTTGACTCAGGAATATCTATTACACATAATCTAAAAATTAAAAATTACTTGACTTTTTATTTTTTATTAGTTATACTATAAAATTGATAGAAAAAATAAAATAAATTGGAGAAAAAATTAAAAAAGAAACTATTTTATTACATACATGGTTTGATAGAACTCAGAATTTTAATCCAGCACAGATTCCTATATATCAAACAACTTCATATCTCTTTAATTCTTCAGAGCATGCTGCAAATCTGTTTGATTTAAAAGAAACAGGTTTTATATATACGAGAATTGGCAATCCAACACAGGATATTCTTGAAAAAAGATTAGCAGCTTTACATAATGGGACATCTGCATTAGCTCTTTCATCAGGTCAGGCAGCAAATAGCTTTAGCATATTAAATATTGCAAAACCTGAAGATAATGTAATATCATCAAAATTTATTTATGGTGGCACATATAACCTCTTTAATATACATTAAAAAATTTTGTCATAAAAATTTTTTAAAAAAGTTATTGAAAAAACATTATAAAAAGTATATGTTTAAAAAATGAAAAATAAAAGAAGGTTTTAAAATAATTTCCTTCCTTAGTATCGCGATATTTTGATAATATTGCTCAATTAGTAACAATAAATGAACTTTTAGGGAAGGAATATATAAATATTCATATTTCAAGGAGGGGTATTTTGAATATAATTTTCATCAAGACACAGAAAGTATTTAGTACATTTTTATTAATATTGTCCATAACAATGATAAGTTTTTTCATTCTAAAAGTATCTTTGTTATCAGCGGAAGATATCTTTTTCAGTTCTCATTATAGTTGTTATGCTCCTGGAGAAACAATCGTTCTTGACTTCAGAGGTTTGCCAGGGAACCAAAATGATTGGATTGGCATCTATCCTAAAGCCTCTTCCAACGATTGGAGTAATGTTCTTGAATGGTCATTTACTAATGGTTCCCAAGCACTAAATTATGCTCCTGGTCTCACAGAGGGAAGCCTTAGTTTACCTGGCTTGTCAGAAGGCTACTATGAAGCCAGGTTATTTTATGACAATTCCTTTGAGCTACAAGCAATGGACGCGATAAGGGTGTCTTATTCCTGTGCTTCTATCCAGCCTAACAAAGATGTATATGCACCTTATGAGCCAATTGTCGTTAATTTTTTCCATTTACCTGGGAATAGCAACGACTGGATAGGCATCTATCCTAAAGATGCCTCTAATGATTGGGGAAATGTCATTACATGGTCGTTTACTAACGGGTCACATGCTCTGAATGCTATGCCAGGTCCTGTAAATGGAAGTGTTACACTAAATGGGTTGCCAGTCGGGAGGTATGATATTCGTTTGTTCTTTAACAACAGTTTTGATCTTAGGACAGAGGCAGAAATTAATGTGGAAGGGCATCGTATCTATGGACAATCATTGGGAAAAGCTGTATCAGTGGAGACTTATCCGGATGGAGCACTTTATTATCCTTCTGATATTTCTATAGAACATCCAACACCAGTGGTACTTTTTGTACCTGGGTGGGGATCGCAGAATGCCTCAGACTATGAAAGTTTGCTTCGTTTCATAGCAAGTCAAGGGTATACCGCTGTTTATGTAAGGGATCCAGCGCAATATAGCGCTGATACATTGATTGAACGTTTTGAAAATCTTGTTTTTCAGGATGATGTTTTGCCATATTTGGATACTACTCGATTTGGAGTAGTAGGACATTCATCTGGTGGAGGAATGGCTTTCGCTGTATCTTATCACTTTCTCCAAAAAGGATGGGGGAGCAATGGAAAATTTGTATTTGCTATGGCTCCATGGTTTTCATTTGATATGACTGAAAATGCTTTTGGAAATTTGCCGGACAGCCTCAATGTGGTGATTTTACAATTTGGTAATGACATGACTACTGACCCAAGGATTCCACTAACTATCTACAGGCTGCTTTCAAGAGTGCCTGCAGAAAACAGAGATTATGTTGTGCTTCCAAATGAAGGGCATTATTATCCAACTGGTAATAAACCTTTTGAACAGATTCAAGGTGTGCTCAGGCCTCTTGATGCCTTAATGGATTGGGTGTTCAACGGAAATGAGCAAGCATATAGCGTTGCTCTGGAGAATGGAAATGATGATCCTGTGGGAACTGGCATTCAAGAAATGTTACCTTCATCATCATACGAATATAAATGTTATGCTGAGGACAATGATGCATTAGCTGGTGCTTTAAACCGTGATGGAATAGATTATTGTCATCCGTAAAAAAGTAATTAGGTGTAATTCTGATAAATCTAAACTAATAGTTAGTCCATATGATCAAGGGTATTGTGAAATAAAGGATATAAAATAAATCTTAAAAAGGTTTATATAATCTATAAAGAGCTTAATTTGCAAAAGGTTAAATTTAAAAAGCATAAAAAGATTGTTGTTTCTTCCTTCCTATAATTTTCTTATAGAAGCAAAACATTCTAATCATGTATGGAGTATAGATTTTGCATTTGATGAAATTGAAAATGGAAAAAAGATAAAAATAATGCCAATATGTGATGTTTTCAGCAGATTCTGTATTGGAATTAAAATTGATAATTCTATTTGTGCTAATTCTATAATTGAAATTCTTGAAAGCTATTTCTTTAAATATGACAAACCAGAAATAATAAGAACAGATAATGGACCAGAATTCAGAAGTAGAAAATTTAGAATGTTTCTTGAGAGAAATAGAATAAAGCAAGAATTTATACCAAAAGGGAGTCCATGGGAAAATGGAAATATTGAGAGTTTCATAGGCAAATTGAGGGAAAAATGTCTTAATATGCATGAATTTAGTAGCATCAATGAAGCAAGGGAAATTATAGAAAATTACAGTAAATTTTATAAAAACCAAGGGCCTTATAGTTCTCTTGGAGGAAAATTCCCCTTATGAATGTTACATTGTTAATAAAAGATAAATTTAACTTTAACATTTTAATTGACATTTTTAATATTCGTATTTATAACTTTACAAATTTTGGGAGCATATCACTTTTATATTTGCATAATTGTTATTTTCTATATTAGCATTAATAGTTTTTTTCATTGACCTTACCTCCAATAGTATTAATTTAAATAATATAAAAGAGATAAAATTCGTATTTTTAATTTTACATTTTTGGAATGAAATATGAGAGTCAAGAAAACTTCAATATTCATAATCCTTGATGGATATCTTTGGATAGAATATAAAAAATTAACGAAAAATACAAAAAAGTGAAAAAGAAAATTGACATTAATTTTTTTTTAAAATATGATTATTTTTGATTTAAACTGAATAATTCGGAATATTAATGACTTTTATGAAAAAAATTTAATTTTTAGTAATGGTTAAAATATGAATATTTGTAATAAGTTTATATTGTTTTGTTTGTTGGCATTTTTTCTATTTTTCTATCCAATGCAATTATTCTGTAAATATAACTCTAATTTGAATAATAGAAAATCTGAAGTGGATATAAAAATAAAGATTGAAGAATATAAGATTGAAAAGGCTTTGAGCTTTTTCGATAGGCTTATGGCAGAGCCTTTACAGTTGTCAGCAAGGAAAGATTTGATGTTTAATATAAAACAAATATGTTCGATCAATGATACTGAGGAGTTAGAAAAGCTTATTGAGACTAAAAAAATAGCATTGAGAAACGATATAGGTATTAAGCTTAGAGCGGGTATTAGACGGTCAACGGGAAATTTAAATTTATATAACAACTCTGCCTATGGAGGAGTGAGCTGGAATATTATCAAAGGTGGTTTTCTTGAAAATAGGCTAAAATTGAACGAACTCTCCATTGAACAGTCGATTGCGTCTAAAAAAAATAATCTTTATAAAAGAAAATTGCTTTCTTTGTGTCGGCAGAACTTTGTTAGTTATTATTTTGCTAAGCTTAAAATTCCTATATTGAAAAATAAGCTCAAGATACTGAAAAGACTGATGAAGGTAAAAAGACAAGGGTACTTTTATGGAATAGAGCTTGCTGATTCCCTTATTAAGATAGAAAGAGAGATTGAAAAAACCAAGGCCGAGTTGAGGCAATATAAACAGCTTATTTACACCTACTGCACCATTGAGAAAATGAATTTTTGTAAATACAGTGGGGATGCACTTCCGCCACTACTTTCCGTTAGATTTCAAAGGGTTATGAAAGAGTTAAAGAAAAATGAAGCTATAGGAGAGGAAGAGAGTTTGAATAAGGGTGAAAAACTTTTAGCTCTCAAACATAACTGGAAGCACAATGTTAAGTTAGAAGCCTATCTCTATTACAACACAAAAGGGGATAGCTCCTTCTTTTCTAAACAGGGTTTTGTTGCAGGAGTTAACCTCTCTATGCCTTTAGGTAAGAGCTATTATAAAGATGCCGATAGGCTAAAATTGCTGCAGGAGCGAGATAATCTGAAAAGGGAGGGTAGCTATCTTGAAAATTATGCCAATCTTTTGTTTAGAGAGGAAGAGGAGAAGGTGAGCGATGCAGTAAATAATTGGTATGGAATAGATATTGCTTTTGAGAGAATAAGGAGAGAAAGCTATAAACTAAAGGGGGAAATGAAAAGCGGGAGCGTTTTTTATAGGGATTATGTGGCTCTCCTTGAAAACTTGAAAAACTATCTGGACAGTGAACTTGAATTTGTTTCGAGCGAAGGTTTGCTTTACAGAAGGATTGTAAATCTTTTGACTATTACCGGTGTAAAGTGGAAAGATAAATTATATGAAGTAAGATTGGCTCCATTAGGCAACCGTTTCAGGGTAGGGAGGAGATATGTAATTTTAAAAAAAAGTGAGGTTGAGCTTCTATCACCAGATTTTATTACAGAGTTTCTTTATACCAAAGGGATCCGGGCCGTTATAATGGGAAAAAACCTGTTTGACTCCAAAAAAGGGAAGGACTTAGCTAAGGCGTTGAGTAATATGGGGATAAGGAGCTATGTTCTGGATTCGGGGAGAAGAAAGGGTGAAGATATACCAATATGTTTGAATGTTAACGATTTTAGTGGAGTTGTGGGCAGTTGGCAGTGTGTGATTTTTAAGGGAAAGATAGATAAAACTGGCTTAAAGGAACTGTTGAAAAGAGCCGATATACTATTTGTACCGCAGCAGGATGCGTTTTTTCATTCTGAAAAGTTGGGTGTTGTAGTAAACTTAAAACATACAACCTCGGAGCTTCAGCTTGAAAACAGACTCGATGAGCTTTATCGGTCTGGAATTAAAAACTTTCTTTTCGATTTTGGCAAGTTGATGGATGTGTACAGTGGAGGGTCTAATTGAGGCTTCACAGCAGAAAAACAGTAATAAACTATGTCCCTGAAGGGAGTCCACCAAAGGCTGAGAGAACGAGGATAAACATTGCTCTTTATCTCTACATAACCGCACT
>JALVYZ010000455.1:0-295 GCA_027037705.1 bacterium
ATCTGAGGGAGTTAATGTAAAACTTTATGCAAGACCTGGTGGGACTGTAGTTAGTCCAGAAGAAATTTTAGAAGAATTAATGAAATTTTAGGAGGTTGGAATGAAATCCGTTTATACAAAACCAAAAAGTTTAAGAGATAATCATTTCCATTTTTGCCCTGGATGTCATCACGGCATTATACATAAATTAGTTGCTGAAGCAATTGATTTTTACAATTTAAGAGAAAAAACAATTGCTGCTGCATCAGTTGGATGTAGTGTATTTCTATATGAATATTTTAATGTTGATGTAGTT
>JALVYZ010000455.1:305-1736 GCA_027037705.1 bacterium
GGCTGCTATCGGAACAGCAGAAATAATTCATGCTGCAAATAGAGGTGAAAATATAACTGTATTTTTTATAAACAATGCTATTTATGGAATGACAGGTGGACAAATGGCTCCAACCACTTTACTTGGAATGAAATCTACTACATCTCCTTTTGGAAGAGATTTCCAGAGAGATGGTTATCCTATAAAAATGGCAGAAATGCTCTCAACTTTGGAAGGAGTTTGCTTTTCTGGAAGATTTGCTGTTAACAAAATTGCAAACATTAGACAGGCAAAAAAATATATATTGAAAGCAATAGAAATGCAGTTAAAAGGTCTTGGATTATCTTTTGTTGAAATACTCTCTGCTTGTCCAACTAATTGGGGAGTTGATCCATTAACTGCTAATAAAATGGTTGAAGAAGAAATGATGCCATATTATCCACTTGGAGTTTTTAAAGAAAAAGAAACTCCCGACGAATTGTAAAAATCTTTTAAGTTTAAATTAGGAGGAAATTTCATGTATTATGATGTTATTATTGCTGGGTTTGGAGGTCAAGGGGTAATTCTAATTGGAAATTTATTAGCTTATGCTGGAATGAAAAAAGGGTACAATGTCACATTCTTCCCTTCCTATGGTGTTGAAATGAGAGGAGGTACAGCCAATTGTACTGTAGTTATTTCAGATGAAGAGATAGGCAGTCCAATTGTTGGTCATCCAAAATCTTTGATAATAATGAACAAACCTTCTATGGATAAATTTCTACCAAGAGTGGAAAAAAATGGTTTGGTTTTATATAATTCTTCATTGATTGATAATTCAACAGTTACAAGAAACGATGTGGAATTAATAGCTATTCCTGCAAATGAAATGGCTATTGAATCAGGAAACCCTCGACTTGCTAATATGATAATGATTGGAGCATACATTGAAAAGACTAAAATAGTAGATGAAGACACTTTAAAAAATTCCCTTGAAAATGTTATTTCAGAAAGAAATTTGAAATATATTCCAGATAATATAAAAGCAATTGATAAGGGGATTGAGTTTATAAAAAATTATAAGTAGATGCGTGGATGCGTATAAGCGTTGATGCGAAAAAGATAAAAATAATTTAATCGTCGCATTTACACATTTACTCATATAAGCATATTCATAATAGGAGGCAATATATGAGTATAGGTGCAAAGATAAAAGAAATTAGAGAAAATAAAGGACTCACTTTGCAAGAACTTGCTAAACTAACTGGATATTCTGCAGCAATATTATCCCAAATAGAAAATCACCTTGAAGCACCTTCTCTTGGAACATTATTAAAAATAGCAAAAGCTTTAAATGTAAAAATTGGCGTTTTTTTTGGTAAAGAAGAAAAAGATTCCTTTACAATTGTGCGAAAAGGAGAAGGGGAGAATGTAGCAAGATTTGCATCAAAAGATGGGATTACAAGATATGGA
>JALVYZ010000456.1 GCA_027037705.1 bacterium
TTGTAAAGTTAATGATATTGATGTTGAAAAAGCTATTGTTAAAACAGATAGAGGGGAATTAAATTACGATATTTTAGTAAATGCAGCTGGCTTATGGGCAGATGAAGTTGCAAAAATGTGTGGAATTGAAGGATTTAAAATTGTGCCCTATAAAGGCGATTATTATGCTTTAAATGAAGATACAGTTAATAGCATGATTTATCCCGTCCCATTAGATAAAAAAGGAGCTCTTGGAGTTCACTTTACAAAAACAGCTTACAATGAAATCTGGATTGGGCCAACAAGCAAGGAACATAATAAAAAAGACGATTATGATGTTTATGAAAAAAAAGATATTTTTTTAAAAGCGTGTGAAATATATTTAAAAAATTTTAATCCTGATAAAATAACTGAAGGTTTTTCTGGAAATAGACCAAAACTCTTTTTTCAGGGAAAGTTTATTTATGATTTTATGATTTTCAGGAGAAAAAATGTTATCCATTTACTTGGAATTGATTCTCCTGGATTAACTGCAGCTCCAGCAATTGCAAATTATGTAGCTGATTTAATTTGAAGGAGGATAAAATGAAATTAAAAAAAGCTATTATTAGTGTAAGTGATAAAACAGGAATTGTTGATTTTGCCAAAGAATTAAAAAATTTAGGAGTAGAAATATTATCCACAGGTGGGACAGCAAGAATTTTAAAAGAAAATGGAATAAATGTTACAGAAATTTCAGAATATACAGGATTTCCAGAAATAATGGATGGTAGAGTTAAAACATTACATCCAAAAATTCATGGTGGAATTTTGGCATTAAGAGATAATCCAGAACATATGGAAAAAATTAAAGAATTAGGGATTGAACCTATTGATATGGTTATTGTAAATCTTTATCCTTTTGAAAAAACAATAGAAAATCCTGAATCAACTTTTGATGATGCAATTGAGAATATTGATATTGGTGGACCTACTATGATAAGAGCTTCTGCAAAAAATTTCAAATTTGTTGTTGTAATTATTGATCCAGAAGATTATAAAAAAGTATTGGAAGAACTTAAGGTCAATGGAGATGTCTCTTATTCCACAAGACTATATTTAGCTCAAAAAGTTTTTGAAAGAATGAGCCAATATGATAATGCAATAACAAAATATTTAAAAAAATATCTTTAAAAAGAGGAAAAAGATGAAATCTTTAATAAAAAATGATAAAATTATTTTAGAATTCCAATTTAATAAAATTGACGAGGATTTAATATCATTATTATCATCAATTGAGATTGGAGAAAAAAGTCAAGCTTCAGAAAATGATATTTTAGATTTATCCAATGAAATTAAAAAAGAATGGTGGAAAAAAAATAAAAGGAATTTTATTTTAGATGAATAAATTAAAAATTGTTTTGGATAGTAATATAATATTTTCTGCATTATTAAGCACGAATAATAAATTCAAATTCATTATTTATGATAAAAGATTTAAATTTTTTAGTTGTAATTTTCTTTTTACAGAAATTTTTAAAAATAAAGAAAAACTTTCAAATATTTCAAAGTTAACTGAAAAAGATTTATTAATCCAAATGTCAAATATCTTTTCAAAAATTCATTTTATTCCAGAAGAATTTATTCCAAAAGAGATTTATAATAAAGCTTATAATTTGTGTAAAAACATTGATGAAAGCGACACTCCTTTTATTGCATTAGCAATTTTCCTCAATGCAAAATTATTAACAGGTGATATGAAATTAGCAAATAAACTAAAAACATTGACAATATCTGTAACAGATATTTTAGAAAATAAATTAAAATAGAAATGGGGGGAAATATGAAAATATTAGTTGTTGGAGGAGGGGGAAGAGAACATGCTTTATGCTGGGCATTAAATAATAGCAACAAAGTTACAAAAATTTACTGTGCACCTGGAAATGCAGGGATCTCTGAAATTGCTGAGTGTGTAAATATTGGAGCCGAAGATATAGAAAATTTATGTAAATTTGCAAAGGAAAACAGCATAGATTTAACTGTTGTTGGACCAGAAGCTCCCCTTGTTAAAGGGATTGTAGATATTTTCAATGAAAATGGATTAAAAATCTTTGGAGCAGATAAAAAAGGAGCTCAACTTGAAGGTAGTAAAGTATTTGCAAAGGAATTTTTTAAAAAATATAATATCCCATCAGCTGATTTTAAAATTTTTGATAATGCAGATGAAGCTTTAAAATATGCAGAAGCCATTGAATATCCTAAAGTTTTTAAAGCAGATGGTCTCGCTGCAGGGAAAGGTGTTATTGTTGCTAAGACTAAAGATGAAGGAATTGAAGCTATAAAAAAGATAATGATAGATAAAAAATTTGGTGATGCTGGAAATAGGATGGTAATTGAAGATTTTCTTGAAGGAGAAGAAGCTTCATTTATTGCTGTTCTTGATGGAAAGACTTTCATTCCATTTGATTCTTCTCAGGACCACAAACCTGTCTTTGACAATGATGAAGGACCAAACACAGGTGGTATGGGAGCTTATTCTCCAGCGCCAGTTGTCAATGAGACAGTTTTTAACAAAATTATTGAAAAAGTTTTAATTCCAACTATAAATGGATTGAAAAATGAAGGAATTGAGTATAAAGGAGTTTTATATGCAGGATTGATGATAAAAGATAACGAACCTTATGTACTTGAATATAACTGTAGATTTGGAGATCCTGAAACTCAACCATTACTTGTTAGACTTGATTACGATTTTTGTGAAATTATCGAAAATGCAATTGATGGAAATCTCGAAGAAATAAAAGATAATGTTAAATGGAAGGATGAAGCTGCTGTCTGTGTAGTAATGGCTTCAGGTGGCTATCCAGAAAGTTACAAAAAAGGATATGAAATTAAAGGACTTGATGAAGTAAAAAATATGGAAAATGTAGTTGTTTTTCATGCAGGCACAAAAAAAGAGGGAAATAAAATAGTAACTTCAGGAGGAAGAGTTCTTGGCGTTACAGCTCTTGGCAAAACAATTCCTGAGGCAATTGAAAATGCATACAAAGCAGTAAGCAAAATCTCATGGACAGATGTTCATTACAGAAAAGATATTGGTAAAAAAGCATTGAAATATCTTTAAAAGGAGGATAAATTGAAGGTTAAGGTATATGTTTCTTTAAAAAAAGGAGTGCTTGATCCACAGGGAAAAGCAGTTTTAAGCACTTTACATTCATTAAAATACAATGAATTTAAAGATGTTAGAGTTGGAAAATTTTTTGAAATTGAAATAGCAGACAATATTAAAGATAAAAATTTAATTGAACAAAAGGTTAAAGAAATATCAGAAAAAGTGCTTTCAAATCCAATTATTGAAAGCTACACATATGAAATAGTGGAGGATTAGAATGAAATTCGGAGTTGTTAGATTTCCAGGTTCAAATTGTGATGATGATTGCTATCATGTGGCAAAAAATGTATTGGGGATTGAAACTGACTATTTATGGCATAAAGATACAAAACCACTAAGTGAATACTCATGCATTATAATCCCAGGAGGCTTTTCTTATGGTGATTATTTAAGACCTGGTGCTATTGCCAAATTTTCACCAATAATCTCAAGTATTAAAGAGTTTGCTGATAAAGGAGGATTAATTATTGGAATTTGTAATGGCTTTCAGATTTTACTTGAATCAGGATTACTTGAAGGTGTTTTAATTAGAAATAAAAATTTAAATTTTATTTGTAAAGATGTTTATATCAAAGTTGAAAATAAAAATACTCCTTTCTCAAAAACAGAAAAAAACATTTTAAAAATACCAATTGCTCATAAAGAAGGATGTTTTTATTGTGATGAAAGCTTGCTTAATAAATTAAAAAGCAATAATCAAATTGTATTTAGATATTGCGATGAAAATGGAGACATTACAGAAAAAGTTAATCCAAATGGATCATTATATTCGATTGCTGGGATATGTAATGAAAAAGGAAATGTACTTGGAATGATGCCACACCCTGAAAGATGTTCAGAAAAAATTCTTGGGAATGAAGATGGTAGACAAATTTTTCAATCAATTATAGATTATTTATCATAAAAACTCTTTTCTATATTTTTTCTTAATAATGTCAGAAACACAAAAAATATCAATCAGCCTTGCCACATTAATTAAACCATTAATAATTAACTCTTTAAGATAAATAAATATAAATTTCCTAAACATTATATTCTATCAATATAAAATTATTATCTTGAAAAACTTTTTATATTTTGAGATATATTTTTAATATGATAGAGATTAAAAATATAACAAAAAAGTTTGGGGAATTTACAGCTGTTAACAATGTTTCATTTAAAATTGAAAAAGGTAAGGTTTTGGCGCTTGTTGGAGAAAGTGGAAGTGGTAAAACAACTCTTTCAAAATTAATAATAGGAATTGAAAAACCAGATTCTGGAAAAATTTTTTATAAAGGTAAAAATATTTTTGATTACACAAAAGATGAGTGGATTTCATTTAGAAAAAAAACTCAATATATATTTCAAGACCCATATTCTTCTTTAAATCCAAGATTAAAAATTGGAACTTCAATAAAAGAACCACTTTTAATCCATAAAAATATAAAAAATAAAAAAGAAAAAGTTCTGAAAACAATGGAAGAATGTGGCTTAAAAAAAGAGTTTTATAACTATTATCCACATCAGCTTAGTGGAGGACAACGTCAGAGAGCTGTAATAGCAAGAGCACTTGTAATAAATCCTGAATTTGTTATAGCAGATGAACCTGTTTCGTCATTAGATGTATCAGTGCAGGCTCAAATTTTAAATTTATTGAAACAGATGCAAAAAAAGTATAATATGACAATGTTATTTATTACCCATGATTTTTCAGTTGTGAGGTTTATTGCAGACAAAGTTGCTGTTATGAAAAACGGTAAAATTGTAGAAGTAAAAGAAGCTGAAGATTTATTTAAAAATCCTGAAAGTGACTATACAAAACAGTTATTAAAGGCAGTATAAAATGAAATATTTTATTAGAACATTTGGATGTCAAATGAATGAAAACGATTCAATTCAAGCTGGAATTTTACTTGAAAAAGAGCTTGGAATGAAAAAGGTTAATGAACCAAAAGATGCTGATGTAATTATTTTAAATACATGTAGCGTAAGAGAAAAGCCAGAAAAAAAGGTTTTTAGTGAAGCTGGCAGGATAGGAAAGTTAAAAAAGAAAAAGCCAAATATTATTTTTGGTATTATGGGATGCGTTGCTCAGGAAATTGGTAAAACCTTTTTAGAAAAATTGCCATATTTAAACTTTGTTATTGGTACTCACAATATTCATAAATTACCAGAAATAATAAAAGCAATAAATGAAAAGAATGAAAAATTTTGCGAAACTGAATTTTACAATGAAATTAAATCAATAAATATTCCAACATTGCCTTATGACAAATTTAACCTAAAAGCCTATGTAACTATAATGCAAGGATGTAATAATTTTTGCTCCTACTGTATAGTTCCATTTGTTAGAGGGAGGGAATATTCAAGGAAAAGTGAGGATATTATTAATGAAATAAAACTTTTAGCTGAAAAAGGTGTAAAAGAAGTTACACTTTTAGGACAAAATGTTAATTCTTATGGAAAAACCAGAGAAAAAGAAATTTCATTTTGTGAACTTTTATATAAAATTTCAGAGATACAAAGTATTAAAAGGATTAGATTTACAACATCTCACCCAAAAGATTTTGGAGATGATTTAATAGATGCTTTTAAAAATTTAAAAAAATTATGTAATCATCTCCACCTACCTCTACAATCTGGTTCTACAAAAATATTAAAATTAATGAATCGGAAATATACAAAAGAAGAATATCTTGAAAAAGTTTATAAATTAAAGGAAAAAGTTCCTGATATTGCAATTTCAACTGATATAATAGTAGGATTTCCTTATGAGGAAGAAAATGACTTCCAAGAAACTTTAGATGTAATGGAAAAAGTTAATTATATTACCTCATTCTCATTTAAATATTCTCCACG
>JALVYZ010000457.1 GCA_027037705.1 bacterium
ATTATATTAGATATGGTATAAATATAGCCAGAAAAGCCGGGTTAACTAAAAAAGATGTTTTAAATTCTGAGGAAAAGCCATTAAATGAAATGAAAATATTAAAAGATTGAAAATTTACCTGATTATTGATATTGCTTCTTTATGTTATATTTAATTTTAATAAACCCTTTCTCAAAAAGATTTGATAATTCTAAAATTAAAAAAATTAAAAGAAAATTAGATGATAAAAATATAGAATCTTTAATTTTAGAATCACATTCAAAGGATTATTTCCAAAAAAAAATCCCTGAAATTTTAGAGAACAATAGAGAAAAAAAAATAAAAGTTATTATAGTTGGTGGTGACGGAACAATCAATAATGTTTGTAATGTATTAGCAAAGTTAAATTCTAATAACATTTCCATTGGAATAATCCCATCAGGAACTGCAAATATTTTAGCAAGAGAATTTAATATTCCAGATAATATTAATGAGCAAATAAATATTATTTTAAATGCACAATCAAGAGAAATTTATTTATCTAAGATTAATAATTTTTATTTTATTTTTACATGTGGAATTGGTATTGATGGTAAAATTGTAAAAGAGGTTGAAAATAACATAAAATTAAAAAATAGATTAGGAGCTATTGCTTATGTTTGGAAAGGATTAAAAATTTTAAAAAATCCAGGTATGGAAAAATTTAAAGTAAAAATTGATAATATTGTTGATTATGAAGTTGAATCAATAATTATAAATAGAACTCAAAGATATGGATTAAATAAAAAAATATTTAAAACTGCCTATATTATCAGCGATTATTTTGTATGTGCATTAATAAAAAAAGTAAATTATTCCTCATTATTAAAATTCTTTTTAGGGATTAATTCAGAAGATATAATTTTTAGAAAAGCTAAAATTTTAGAAATCAAAACTTCAAAAAATCTTCCTATTCAGGTTGATGGTGAATTTATTGACATTTCTCCTGAAATTATAACAATTTCAGATAAAAAACTAAAATTTATACTTCCTTAAATTAATCTTTACATAGTTTCAAAACTTTGTTATATTTTAAGTCAAATCTTTTAAAGGAGGGGATTATGAAAGTAAAGAGAATTTTAATTTTAGCTATTTCATTTCTTTTTTGCTTTTCAATGCTCTTTGCAAAGAAAACTGTAAAGATAGGTTTTATTTACATTATGTCAGGACCTTTTTCTGTATATGGTAAATTTGCAAAACAGGGAGCAGACCTTGCAATTGAGCAGATTAATAAAAATGGTGGTATTATGGGTAAAAAAGTAGTTGCTTATTTTGAAGATTCATCAGCAAAACCAGCAGTGGCTTTAAGAGCGATTAGAAAGTTGGTATTACAAAAAAAAGTTGATGTTTTAATTGGTTTTGATTCAAGTGGTGTTGCAAAAAGTGTTGTGGGCACAATTAAACAGCTAAGAATTCCAACAATTATAACTCATGCTGCAACTCCAGATGTTACAGGTAAGCAATGTAATAGATATGTATTTAGGATTTCAGTGAATTTAGCGCAAAATTGTAAAGCAGGTGCAATCTTGGCAAGTCAAATGAATGCTAAAAAATGGACAACAATTGGACCTGCTTATGCATTTGGATTTCAATCATGGGAATATTTTCAAAAATATTTAAAAGAGTTAAAACCTGATGTTGAATTTTTTACTAAAGATAAAGTAGCTTTCCCTCCATTTAAGACAACAGATTTTAGCCCATATATTAC
>JALVYZ010000458.1 GCA_027037705.1 bacterium
ATATATATACAGATAGAGATGGCAATACTTACGTTTCGACAAACGATAACTTATCTGTTAGATTACTGAAGTTGAACAAACAAGGAAAAACACTATGGTCAACAAAACCTAGAAAAGGCGTTATCAAATTTATGAAATATAATATGACCGAACTTGTTTTTTTATTTAAAGATACATCAAAAAGTTATTCATTAATTGATTTGGCGACTGGAACATTCATCAAAGAGCAAGATATTCCTAATCATATGAAACAAATAATTAATTACTTAAAAAACGAATCCATTCCTCACATTTTTTCCAATTTAATACCATTAGTGTCCGATAAAAAAATAAGACAAGGGAAAAATCATAAAGAAAATTCCCTTGTCGTGGCTAAATTTGTAATTGACAAAAAAACAAAAAAGAGCCATGAACAAAAATAGAAAATTCAGCGGACAACCGGTAATCAAACAAATATTATCTCTGTTAGACGACAAAATTATTTATCGGACAGCAAAGAAGCATAAAAGTGATAGATACACAAAAAAATTTACTACTTACCAACATTTAGTAACGATGATATATGCTGTTCTAAGCGGTTTTAGTTCATTACGAGAATTAACAAGCATAATGTTGGCTTGCGAAGGAAAACTTAGTCATTTAGGCTTAAAAGACTTTCCAAAGCGTTCTACTTTATCTGACGCAAACAAGAAAAGAAAAAGCGAGGTTTTTGGCGAGATTTATTATTCGCTTCTTAAAAAACACTCAAAATTTTTATCGGACAGTAGCCCAAGAAAGCCGGTTGTAAAGAACCTAAAAATAATCGATTCGACGACGATAAGTTTGTTTAGCGATATATTAAAAGGCTCTGGAAGAAATCCAATAAATGGGAAAAAGAAAGGTGGAATAAAAATGCACACAATGATAAATGTTCTCGAGGATGTCCCGTCGTTGGTTAAATTTTCATCAGCGGCAACGCACGACCAGATTTTCCTAAAAAGCCTTGAATTAAAGCAAGGCTCATTTGTAGTTTTTGATAAAGGTTACGTGGATTATCAACAATATGAACAATGGAGTTTGGAGGATATATATTTCGTAACAAGACAAAAGAACAATGCCGTCTATACAAGCATAAAAGAATTTGATCTTGGTGGAAATATCGATGCCGGCATATTAAAGGACGAACAAATTGAACTAATAAAAAAAGACAGAAGTCCTTTTAGACTAAGGCGAATAGCATATTGGCATCAACCGCATAAAAAAGTTTATGAGTTTATTACAAACAATTATCAACTACCGGCGGATAAGATAGTCGAAATATACAAGAACAGATGGCAGATTGAAACTATGTTCAAGAGACTTAAACAGAATTTTCCGCTCAAGTACTTTCTTGGCGATAATCAAAATGCTATTGAAATTCAAATATGGGTAAGTCTAATTATACAGTTAATTATGCTCGTAATTCAGAGAAGTGCTAAAAGAAAATGGGCGTATTCTAATATGGTTTCAGTCATTAGGTTTCATTTAATGACCTATATTAATTTGTTCAAATTTCTGAATAATCCGGATGCCGATTGGAAATATTTAACGACAAAAAATAGTGATCAACTACTTCTTTTTGACTGATATGGAAGGTTCTATTTTAACTTATGAGATTTTTCTTGGTTTTTAGACCAAAAATTTAATTATTTTTTATTTCTAGATTTTTATCGGACACCAGTGGTTTTATTTCATAACTTTTGGAG
>JALVYZ010000459.1 GCA_027037705.1 bacterium
AGCGTTATTCTTTATGCTGAAGGTGTGTTTTGTTTGTAGAACTCAAAAGAGGAATGCAGGAATGCCTTAGCCAGCACTTTTAAACAACATAAATATGTTATACTCGATAGAGAGCTGTAAGTAATCCCGGTGTGCTTGTTGGTATAATTTAGCGTTTAGCGTAAGCTCTATGATATAATATTATGAAAGGCTTGTGGCGTACGCTAGAAATATCTCTCATGGCTCTACCATCTAGGAGCGGGGCTCAGCAAGTAGAATGGAGAGGCTGGCCCCGGGTAGTCCGGTCGCTAAGACTGTGCGGGGCAAACGGTGCAAGACGCGCTATGTTAAGATAGATCTACCTGAGCATATTGCTGAGCGCGTTGCGGCCTACCGGGTACTAGTCGACGAGGACACGGGGAGGATAACCCTAGAACCCATTTATAGGCGGGAACAGAGAGAAGACAAGGGCTAAGCCCTTGCAGCTGCTTTGGCCTCTGCTAGTAGTTTCTCGAGCCGTTTCTTGGCCTCCTCGAAGCCTAGCTTGCCAGTTCTCCATTCATCGTAGATTCTCTCCGCCTCCCCGCCACGGCCCATGGTATCGGCCTTAGCTACGAGGTATAGTAGCTCCCCTGCTTGGTCTCTTAGTTTTCTCCACTCCTTGTAGAGCCTGCCCAAGGCTAGGGGCACCCCGTGTACATGTTTACATAGAGTAGGCCATATTCCTTCGCCCGCCGGGCTATGAACCTGTCTATGGCGATTACTCCGTGGCAGCCCAGCTCGACAGCAGCTAGGACGTGCATGAGGTCAACGGTCCTCCTAGGGCTCCAGCCACGCTCCTCAACAAGCTCCATGGCGCGGAGTCTTAGCCTCCTCACGTCGAGCCCTACGGCCTCGATGCCCAGTTCCCGTAGCAGGGCCCGGGCATGCTCGAGGCTGGATTCTCTCCATGCCTCCCACCAGTGCACGCTGCTAACCACGCAGCGGTGCCTAGAGCAACATTCCTCGAGAAACCTTCTAGCCTCAGAGTCCTCCAAGGCACGTATAACGATGCTAGTATTGAGGTAGAGGCATAGCGCTCTCCGCTGCACTAGTACACCATCACCCGCCCAGCAGCCTACGCCATATACCTATTTAAACTCAGCTCCTAATTATCATGACAACATGAATCACGGAGGAGAAAAAGAACAACGGGAAGAAGCCCTCGTCAACACTCAATACCATATCTCTAGGGCACTTATGTCAATGAAGTAGTATTCTACTTGCCATATTCTCCGGCACGTCACGATCCTCTATGCCCTGATTGGCCTCGGAGGTTCGGCGAAGAAAACTCAGGCATGTAACTCAACATAGCTACTATCTGGTGACGGGCTGGCTCCGTGTGGCTCGAGGAGAATTCATGGACTAACGAAATGGTATGGGCTTGGCAAGGGTTATGTGATAAGCCTCATCCACATCAATGCCCGCTATACTCGACGAGGAATTGTAAGAGCTCCTTAGCCGTCTATACATCGTCTGCGCGGCTCCTATGCCAAGGAGAACGGGGCTGCAGGGAGGCTTGGGAGTAGTTTGCTGCTGCTTTAGCCGCTATGACGTTGCACTAAGGAACGAGACAGGAATAAAGGGGAGAGACCTGACAAGCTAGGTCTAGGGACTATTGGTCTCCTCGCCAGGTCTATTGTTGTTTGCCAGCATGCGCTAGTGGATATTCTGTGAGATAATGATAGGGGGCCCTGCCGCGTCTGGATTACAAGAAGGTGGTGCAAGCTAGGCCCTCGTGGAGAGAGGTCTGAGAAGCCTGCAACGTCTACCTCATCGGGGACCCGGGGAAATTATGCTAGAATTCTCCTATAGTCGGGGGCGGGGAGAATGGGGGTGCTAGGTTGTCACAGCTGCCTCCTTTTTCTTTCCCTTGTCTTCCCTATGTAGCGTTGCTCTAGCTCCCCCTACGATGCTCTTCTTCTCGAGAGCCTCTACGGCGTCTACATACATCCAGAACGCCTCGTAGAGCTCAACATAGTCCATTCTAGGTGGGCGCTCCATGTGCTCAACACACTTCCATGCCTCATAGAGCGATAAGCCCTAGTTTCTGGAGCCTTTGCCCCTCAGCTTCTTCATCTCCTCAAGCCTCATCCCAGCACAATATCTCTCGGTAAAGTAGTATAGGTGCTCAAACCTAATAGCACCCCCAGGGTCTAGACCATAGTAGGGTTGAGGCGTGGTACAGACCAGGGTAATTAAAGCGAGGAGCTGGGACGAGTTACCAGAGATCCTTGAGCCAGGCGAGTACTACGTTGCTGGCGAGAGGTTCACTATAGTTGAGCCCGTGGAGAGGGATGTTTGGCGTCAAGTGATAAAGGGTATTAGGAGGCTTCACGAGAGGTATTATGGTCGTTAGTCCCATCGTTTCCTCCTATAGGTTCCATTCGTCCTGGGCGTGAGCATTACGAACCATACACGGCAAATATCGCTGCGCACCACGTAGAAGCCCTAGCTGTTCGCTTACCAAAGTAGTAGCGTCTCACCGAGTACCGTTTCCCAGCGAAGTGATAGTAGCCAACTATTGGGTTCCTATTAAGCTCAGCCAGCGTCTTCTCCCTAAGCTCTGGGTCGCGAAGCCTCTTCTCCAAGTCCTTTAGCTCCCTCCTCACATCCTCCCATATGCCGAGCACTTGGGCTGCTCTGCGGAACTCAGCTGTCCAGTTAACCCTCCACCCAGACGCGCATGGGTTTCGCCCTACGCTTCCTCTCCTCCTCACCTATCACTACCTCTCCCGATACCACGTCTACCAAGGTATTATCATATCACGGATTGGTTTGATCCGCTCATCATTACTAATAGCTAATTTATTAATGGTGCCAGGCTCTTTAACAATAACTTGTTGCGACGGCTTACAAGCCTCTAGCGCTAGGCTATAGTGTTACCTAGGAGTACGGTACTAGGAGAGAGCACTGGCCTACCGTGCTATAGTGGCTCCCTGTCCTGCTTCCCTGCTCAGTGAGGAAGCTGGGGATGCACCCGCGGATCAAGAATCAAGCTCAGGGCGGCTAAGACGGGACTAGACGGGGTAAATACCTGGGCATAGTGGATTAGTATTATACATTCGCCGTGTCATGGAGCCTTCCTTAGCTCGTTGTAGAGCCTCTGCAGCTGGTCTATGTTGACTATGTGTATTATTTTCTGGCCTGGGTGCCTATCTCCCCCTAGTATTATTGTCCCGGGCCATAGTGCTGGCCTTGGCGCTGTCTTCTCGTGCCTCCATGGCTCTGGCTGGTAGGCCTGGGCGAGCTGCTCTAGCGGGGGCCTCGGCGGCCACGGGTGCACAGCTACTAGGCTCCCTGCCTCGTCTGGGTCTATGGGGCTCGGGGAGAGCACTATCGCGGGGGTAGCGCTGTCTAGGCATGGTAGGTTCCCCTGCTCTGCCCGGATTATCACGGGGGCTGAGCGGGGCCTAAGCGCCGCGGGGACTTCTTCTACTCTTCTTGGCTCGGTGGTGCACCTCGCCACGAGTATTATCTCGGGGTTCTTGCCCAGCGCATCGTAGTCTACGCGGGCCTGGCTATAGATGAGTCCATGCCTCGTAGTCCTCGTTGAGGGCTCCAATGCTATCCCGGTTAAGCGCTGAGCCAGCGTGGTGCCAGGGACAAGTTTGCCCTGCTCCCTGAGCTTCCGGAGCACGTCCTCCGCGAGTCTCCTCAGACTCCTCTTCTCGCCGGGAGTATATGCCCTCGCCGCGTCCCTCAGCAACATGACTGCGTGGAGGTAGTCGCTTAGCCCGCTTAGCTCGAGTAGCGCCGTCGAGGCGTTCACGTACACCCTTGTCCCCGTCTCGGTCCTGGTTACTAGGAAGGGGCCTGCCACGTACTCTAGCTCGTCGCGGCAAAGCATCTCCTCTGCTTTCCGGAGCACGCAGCCCCTCCAGTCCCTGCATCTCCAAGCGGCTCTGTCTAGGCGCCACTTCACGGCAGCTAGTAGGCCTAGTAGGGTCTCGACCCGGGGCAGCAAGGGCTCCTCGCCGGGGATGGCTCCGGGCCCGGGTGTCCTGGCTGAGCGGTCCCCGGCTCCGTGTAGTCTTAGCCCGCTAAGGGGCCTAACCCTTACAACGAGCATTGCTACCCTCCTCACCCCCGGTAGCTCCTTGTCATAGAGTCCCTCACGAGCCTAGCCATGGCCAGTGTGTTGCTGAGCGCCTCCCAGTCCCTGAGCCCTCCTAGTAGCTTCTCTAGGAGCCTCCTTGCCCACTCACGGCTAGAGTATCGCTCAGCTACGTAGAGAGCAATACTCCTCGCCAACGCCTCGTCGCTCCTCGCTAGCTCCTCTGTCTCCTCGGGGGCACCGAGCACCTGGAGGTAGGAGCGGAGAAGGCTAGCCGAGGCTCCCCCTGCCTCGACGAGCTGTGCTACTATGAGGGCCCTAACGAGGCTCTCCGAGGCTCCTCTCAGCCAGTCCCAGTCACCCCTCAGGGGGAGCCTAGCAGCCTCAGCCACAGCCTCCCTTGGCCTGGAGGGCTGAACCCTCTCCATGCTAGCAGCTATGCTGGGCTTAGCCTCCTTGGCCGCGCCGAGGAGCGCCTCGGCTGCAGAGATCTCTGCGTAGAGGTGGTCGCGGTAATGACTATAGCGCAGCCCTATCGAGACACCCGTGCCTATCAGTGCTGGTATGCGGTAGAGCACCTTGCCTCTGCCCCTCTTCTTCACCGGGTGGAAGCCGGGCCTAGGGGAGCCAGCGCTCCAGAGCAGGCGGGGCACGAGGCCAGCTATGACGGCTGCGGGGTTCTCCGGTATCTTCTCCGCTAGCGAGTCGTCGCCGAGGGCCCTGGCCAGCTCCCTTCTATAACCCTCCCGGGCCCCTGGGGTCACGAGGCTCCACGGGAGCCACGCCGGGGCAGCTATTAGTCCCTCGTCGCCGCCGAGATACACCGCTATGCCCCCAAGCCTCTCCGTCACGACCCCGAGCCTTAGCAAGGTATAGGAGATGCTGTTCGATACCGCGTAGTGGTAGCTAGGCGAGACGAGCAGCGAGGCCCCCGAGGCCCGGTGAGCAGCAAGCAAGGGGTCGCCTAGCTCCTCGCCGAGGCCCTCGACTAGGTACTCGCGCATAAACCTGACACTATAGCATACCCTAGAGAATCTATCCTTATTCCCATTACTCCACGGATCAATGCATCTTAGTAGCTCCTCGTGGCTCCTCACAAGCTCCTCCAAGTACTCCTCCGCGGATAGCTCCCTGCCATCCTCTATCTTCTTCACAACGCCTTGGTTGAGCTCGCCAACGGAGTCCACGTCGAAGCGCACAAGCCCATAATAGAGCCTAGGCCTAGTAAGCGCCTCAGCCATGTCTCGCAGCAACCGGGCAGCCTCCTTGCCAAGCCCCCTAGCCAGGCCCCGTAGCTCCCCGGCGAGGTCGCGGAGGAGGCGAGAAACAACGGGCTCGTAGCGAAGCAAGTCATAGAACTCATAGTCAGCTACGAGGAGGAGACCCACAACACTCCTATCAACGCTCTCGCTATGCTCCACTAGCCTCTCCAAGCGACGAACATAGGAGTAGAGAAGCCTCGGAGTCCACCAACGCCCCCGCAGAAACTCCAGCACCTGGTCAGCATCGATACCGTCACCACTGGTCTCGCGGACCGCCCTGGCCAGGTCCTCGTGGAGCCTACTACGATGCGGAGCACGCGCAGCCCACCCAGCAAGCTCTCGAGCAATACTCTGTATCCTGCTGCGTAGTTCCTCGCTCCCTCTCAGCGTATCGATTATTTCCCGCTCGTGACCCCAGAGATTCTTTTCGAGAACCTCTCGGGGGAGCTGGCCCTGGCTAGCTTGTAGGAGTATTGCTAGTTCTAGGAGGGAGAGCTTAGCAGCGAGGGCGGCCACGTCATCGGTGGCGGGGAACCTTACCTCGCGGCTAGGCTCGTAGCCCACAAGCTTCTCGGCAACCCTGTCGAAGAACTCGGGGAGCCCAGCAAGCC
>JALVYZ010000460.1 GCA_027037705.1 bacterium
TTCCTTCCCTCATAGACCAAAAAATTTTACTCATATAATTAATACAAATAAAGAAGGTGCAAAGTTATTGAAAGAATTACCAAAGTTAAAACATTTTTATGTAAATGAAATAAAAAGTTTTATTGAATCTGGAGGTGTAATAATTGATTTAAGAGATGCAACAAGTTTTGGAGGATCACACATCCCAGGAAGTATTAATATTGGATTAACAGATAAATCTCCAACCTGGTTAGGAACAACTGTTGAGCCAGATAAAAAAATTATGTTAGTGGCAAATAGTTTTGAAGATATAAATAAAGCATTAACATTATTTAGAAGAGTAGGGTATGACAATATAGTAGGTTATTCAATTGGGATTAATTCTTGGATTTTAGCTGGAGAAGATACAGGGTTTTTACCTCAAATTTCTATTCATAGTCTTAAACATGTGTTAGAAAAATATGGGAATCATAATGTTATTGATGTTCGAAGTGAAGATGAATGGAATAGCGGTCATATAAAAGAGGCATTACATATTCCTCTTGAAAAACTTATAGATTCTGAAATTAATTTAGGAGTAGAAGACCATATTAGTGTAATTTGTGGATCTGGATATAGGTCAAATATTGCTGCATCAGTTTTAAAAACAAGAGGATATAAAAATGTTTACAGTGTAATTGGTGGAATGACTGCATGGAAAAGAAAATTTGAAGTAGTTTATTAAATTATATAATTATCTTGACATTAAATTTTTAATAAATTAAAATTTTAATGTAGATTTCTCCATGAAGGAGAAAAAAATCCAAGAAGGAGGTGTAGTATGAAGGTAAAAAAAGTAGTAAAAAAATCATCTGGTCTTTGTAAATGTGGAAGCTCTTGCTAATTAGCAAGAATTTTTAGCTTGCCCGGTTTTAACCGGGCTTTTTTATTATGGAAAAATTAAAAGATAAAATTTGTAGAAAATTTTGTTTCTTTTTTAAAGAAAATAAAGAATTACCATTAGAAGAAAAATGTGGGACATTTCGATTTTTTTATAATCATCAAAATTTATTAAAAGATTTAACTCCCTCAAAAAAGATAAATTCAGAAATTAATAAAAAAATTATTAATTATTTTTGTAAACCAATATGTGATTACTATATTAAAGACTGTGATTGGACAAATCCAGAGATTAAAAATAAAATTGAACCATGTGGTGGCTTTTATTTTTTACAAGAATTATTTAATAAATATGTTATTCTGCAAGAAGAATTTTTTATTAAAAAACTTGAAAATTTGTTTCTATTTGACAGGAAAAGAGATGAACTTTACGAGCTTGATGAAAATGCTCTTGAATTTTTTAAAAATTGTGATGGTTCGCATAAACTTTATGAAATAATAAAAGATTTTGAAACTACAATTTATTTAATTGAAAATGGAATAATAAAATTAAGTAAAGAAAAAAAATCAAAGAAGATAAAGCTTCCTAATATTGAAATCCCTTCTCCAAGTCTAAGATATCTTGAAATTCAGTTAACTTATTCATGTAATTTAAGCTGTAAACATTGTTATCTTGGAAATAAAGAAAACATTCATTTAGATTTTAATTTATTAAAGAGGATTTTAGATGAATTTGAAGAGCTTCAAGGACTAAGAGTTCTTTTTTCTGGTGGGGAACCTTTTTTATACAAATATATTTATGAATTATTAGATTTACTTGAAAAATATTCGTTTAGAAGGGTTTTTATTTCAAATGGAACTTTAATTAAGAAAGATTTGCTTAAAAATATTGACCAAATTCAAATTAGTTTAGATGGCCTTGAAAAATCTCATGACTTTATAAGAGGAAAAGGAACTTTTAAAAAAATATTAGAAAATATAGAACTTATAAAATCACAAAATATTGATATCTCAATTGCAACAATGATTCACAAAAAAAATTTAAATGAATTTGATGAGCTTGAAAAATTGATTAAATCTATTGGTGTAGTTGAATGGGGAATTGATGTGCCAGTAGTAGAGGGGAATTTAAAGAATCATGAATACTTATTAGTAACTCCAGAAGAGGCAAAATATCCTTTAAGTAAAAAATTTGGAGGGAGTTTTCACGAGCCTTTATCAGGATATGCTTGTGGTGCTCATTTATCCACTATTTTTCCAGATGGGAAAATAGCTAAATGTGGATTTTATTATAATAATGCATATGCAGATTTAAATGATGATTTTTTAATAGAAGCTTTGAATAATAAAGAAAATCTGAAACTTAATAATCTTGAATGTAATAAAATTCAATGTAAATTTTTAGAAGAGTGTAGAGGTGGTTGTAGATACAGAGCTGGTGATGAATTAAAAAAAGATTGTTATATGTGTGTATTATTTTCTTAATAAGATGTTTTTAAAATTCCTTTTGTAAATATTTCAACAAAGTATTCTGAAAGTTTGTCAGGCTTTATACTGCCATTAGGATGATACCATTTAATTGTATAATGAACCATTCCAAAAAAACTAAAAGCAAGGACTGTTAAAGGAATATCTTTTAATTTTCCCTGTAAGTTTAATTCATTAAAAATTGATTTTATAAGGTTTAAATATTTTTTTTCTTTTTCAATTAAAATTTTTTTGTATTTTTCATTTAACGAATTAAGTTCATTTACAAGTAATATTAAATCATTTTGTTTGCTAACATAGTATTTTGAATAAAATTTTAATACATTTTTTAATTTTTCTTCAGGAGAAATATTCATTTTTGAAATTTTTTCTAAATTTTGTAATGCTTCATCCATTACATTATCTAATATTTCAAATAAAATTTGTTCCTTACTTTTAAAATAATGATACAAAGTGGCTTTTGTTATATCTAAATTTTCAGAAATTTCCCTCATTGAAGTCGCTGCATAACCTTTTTTTGCAAAAAGTTCAGTTGCAGCATTTATTATTTCATTATATCTATTTCTCCTCATTTATATCCTCTAATACATTGCATTTATTCCAAGTAATTCTCTTCCAATTGTTAATTTATGCATTTCAGATGTCCCACCTAAAATGTTTGATAAAATTGAATCAAGATAATGATGAGCAACAGGATATTCATCAGAACATCCATAAGCACCATGAATTCTAATTGCTTCTTCAGAAGCTCTAACAGCAAGTTCAGAACTTAACCATTTTGCAGCAGATAGCTCTTTAGCATGAGGTAGACCTTTATCTTTTAAATATGCAGCATAATATACTTGCCATCTAATTGAACTAATTTCTGCATACATTTTTGCAATTTTTTCTTGAATTAATTGAAAACCTCCAATTGGCTTTCCAAATTGTTCACGTTCTTTTGCATATTTTATTGACCAATCAAGACAACTTTGAGCCATTCCAATACATCCAGCAGATATAAATAATCTTGCAGTATCAATGCCTTTTAAAGCATTCTGCAAACCTCTTCCAACTTTTCCAATTACATTCTCTTTTGGTATTTTACAATCATCAAAATATAGATTGGCAATATCTCCAGCTCTATCACCTATTAAGTCATTTCTCATTGCTGAAAAGCCTGGTGTATCTTTATCAAGTATAATTAATACCATCCCTTTTGGGCCAAGAGATTTATCAGTCTGAGCAAGAACTATGATATAATCAGCAATATTTCCTGCACTTATAAAATTTTTACTTCCATTTATTATCCAGTAATTTCCTTTTAGTTCAGCTTTTGTTTCAATTGCTCTTGCATCTGAACCTGCATTAGGTTCTACAGTTGCAACAGCAATTATTTTTTCACCTTTGCATAGTGGGGGAAGATATTTTTTTTTCTGTTCTTCACTCGCACAGTGAAGTAAAATTGTGCCAGCTAAAACTCCATGTCCAAGGGATACAAGGGTTTGGGTCCAGCTTGCCCAGCTTAATTGTTCCCAGACAATTACACTTGAAACATAGTCAAGTCCACTCCCGCCATACTCTTTGGGCAAGTGGATTCCAATAAAACCTGTTTCTCCCATCTTTTTTATTAAATCAAAATTAATTTTTCTTTTTAATTCAAATTCTCTCAATGTAGGAAGCATTTCTTTTTCTGCAAATTTTCTTGCAACATCTTTTAACATTTTTTGTTCATCTGTTAATTCAAAATCCATTTTTTCCTCCTTGCAAATCCTATTCTTAATCTCCAACACAATAACTATTTGATATTAATATTTTTTGTTAGTTTATAACGGCATGTTATCATGCCATTTATTCTTAAAAGGTTCTCTTAATTTATTTTTTAATAGTTCAAAATGGTTAATTGCATATTTTCTTATATCCTTTGGTTCAATTATATCATCTATGTAAGAGACTTTTGATGCAATTGCAATTGAATCAGCATATTCTTTTCTATATTCTTCAATTTTCTCCTTTAAAAATTTTTCTTTATCTTCAGCTTTATCTAATTCATCTTTATAGAATAACTGAACTGCCTGTTCTGCACCCATTGGACCTATTTCAGCAGTTGGAAGTGCAAATACAAAATCAGTCCCAAACCCAGGTAAGATCCCCATTCCAAGAGCAGCTCCACCATAAACTTTTCTTAATAAAATCGCAATCTTAGGGACAGTAGCTTCAGATAAAGCAAACAATACCTTTGCTCCATGTCTGATAATCCCTTCATATTCTTGCTGTTTTCCAGGTAAATATCCAGGAGTGTCAACTAATAAAAGTAAAGGGATATTAAATGAATCACAAAATCTTATAAATCTTGCCTGCTTAAATGAACTCTCAACAGTCATGCATCCTGCTTTTACTATCGGTTGATTAGCAACTATACCAACTGTTTTTCCATTCAATCTTGCAAATCCAATAACTACTTCTTGAGCAAATTCCTTTTTAATCTCTAAAAATTCTTCATTATCAACAATAGATTTTATTACCTTTTTTACATCATAACCTGTTTTAGGATTTTCTGGAATTATATTCTCAATTTCTATACATTCTCTAACTGGTGAATCTTTACATTTTATAACAGGAGGCAATTCTTTGTAATTAGAAGGTAAAAATGATAATAGTTTCCTTATCTCTTTAAAACATTCTATTTCAGAGTTTACCCTAAAATCGCATATTCCTGTAATTTGACTGTGAATTTTTGCACCACCAAGAGTTTCTAAATCAACTTTTTCTCCAGTAACTTTTTCTATAACTCTTGGTCCTGTAATAAACATTCTTGATATTCCATCTACCATAAAAATAAAATCTGTTAATGCTGGAGAATAAACAGAACCACCAGTACAGTTCCCTAAAATCGCTGAAATTTGAGGAATTGTTCCAGAGCATTTTGTATTTATGTAAAAAACAACCCCAGCATGTTTTTCATCGCTAACTTTATACGGATCATCACTTCCAGCTAAATCTGGTCTGATTACTCTTGCTCCAGGAGAATCATTTAATCCAATTATTGGTATACCAGATTTTAATGCAATTTCATAAATTTTATATAACTTTTTACCATGCATATATCCTTGAGAGCCGCCAAAAACAGAAGCATCATGTGCAAACACACAAATCTTTCTCCCATCAATTGTACCATGTCCAATAATTATACCATCTCCGGGAGCTCCAACATTATATTTCACCAATAAATTAATTTCCTGAAAGCTTCCTTCATCTAAAAGTAAATCTATTCTTTCTCGAGGAGTTAATTTTCCTTTTTCTTTTATCTTTTTTAATTTTTCAATTCCTCCACCTGATTTTGCTTCTTCTTTTACTTTTTTCAATCTATCAATTAAACTTTTCATTCTTTTTCCCCTTTTTATAAATTATCATTTATTAAATTCTCTTTCTCTTAAAACTCTTTTTAGAATTTTTCCAGTTGGATTTTTAGGGACTTCGTTCATAAATTCAATAATTTTTGGGACTTTATATTTTGCTAAATTTTGTTTACAAAACTCTATAATTTTTTCTTCATCTATTTTTTTACCTTCTTTTAAAACAATACAAGCTTTAACAA
>JALVYZ010000461.1 GCA_027037705.1 bacterium
CCTTTACTTGTGTTTAAAACTCTGAATTGAATTCCTGTTTTATCTGTAACCCAGGGCATTAAACCACCAAGAGCATCAATTTCTCGAACAAGATGTCCCTTTGCAAGGCCGCCAATAGAAGGATTGCATGACATCTGTCCTATGGTATCAAGATTAATATTAAATACAAGCACATTTACCCCCAGTCTTGCACAAGCGTAAGTTGCCTCAATCCCTGCATGTCCTGCACCAATTACAATTACATCATAATTTCTCATTTTACTCCTTTCATAAGTGTTAGTGTTGGTGTTAGTGATAGTGTTAGTTTTTAATAATTTTAAATTTTGAATTTAAAATTGTTCATTAACTCCTGACTCCCGACTCCGCACTCCAGACTTTTATTCTAACTTCAATAACTTCAACGAACCTCACATTGCCTATAGCTCCGAGTACCTAAATTTTTAGGTGCTCGGCTGACGCCTTCAATAAAAAATTCTACATTTCTTATCTATTGTCAAGAATTTTCTTGACAAATCCTATTTCTAAATTTATGTTTTTCTTATGAGATTTCAAGTCACTGTTACTTTAGTTGATGGCTCAAGATATATCCTTGAAAAAATTAATACCACAGACAAAGAAGTTAATGAAATAAAAAGATTATATAAAATCCCTCCACATTTACAAGAAAAAGCAGTTTTTGTAGCAAGACTCTTTGATGAAAAACAGCTAAAAACAATTATAAATTTTTTAATTAACAATGATTATATTGCTGAATTCCACATTTCAAAAATAAATCCTGTCACTCTTGAGGATGATGTTATATCTTTAAGCAAAATTGTAAGAACATATACAAATGGAACTAACTGGGAATCAATTTCATTTGAGGTGATAGATGGGATGTTTATAATGGGCTATGGCTTAATAGATGAGAATTATGAAGCAAGAAAAAATGAAAGAGATTTTAATGCTACAAAACAATTATTAAGCATGCTTGGTAGAGATATTACATTAAAAAATATTGAAAAAATACAAAATTATTTAAAAAATGTAAAAGGGATAGATGATATTTTTAGATTTGTTACTGAATTACAGGAATCATCCACTGAAAAATTAAATAAAATTTTGAATGAATTAGAAAAAATCTTAACATCAGGCACAGATCAGTCTCATGATAAAATAATAAAACTTTTTCAAAATAAAAAATAGAGGTTAAAATGGATTTAAATATTTCAACAGTCCAGACTATTATAAACAAAATTATAGAATTTTCAGTTGCATATAGTTTTAGAATAATTGGCGCAATAATTATATTAATAGTAGGACTTTTTGTTGCAAAATCTATCAGTAAATTAATAAATTCAATTTTAGAAAAAAAGAACATTGATATTACTTTAGCTAAATTTATAGCCAATTGTATTAAATTTTTAATAGTTATATTTGCAATTATAATTGCACTTGGAAAATTTGGAATTACAATAGCACCATTTATTGCTGCAATAGGTGCAGGCGCATTTGGTTTAACTTACGCAATTCAAGGTCCTCTTTCAAATTATGGTGCAGGAGTTGCAATAATAATTGGAAGACCTTTTAAAATTGGAAGTACAATCAAGGTTGCTGGTGTAAGCGGAGTTGTCAAAGAAATAAATTTAGGCTCAACTATTCTTGAAGATGAAGATGGAGTTTTAATTACTATCCCTAATAAGCATATCGTAGGAGAGATATTACATAATTCAGATGAATATAAGATTGTAGAAAATATTGTTGGAATAAGCTATGATTCATCTACAGAAAAAGCAATTGATATAATCAAAAATGTATTAAAATCAGAAAAAAAAGTTGCTAAACAACCTGAACCTCAAGTTGGAATTGATAATTTTGGAGACTCTTCAATTAATATTGGCTATAGATATTGGGTAAAAACAAGAAACTATTTTGAAACCAAATACAATGTTAATCTAAAAATATTTAATACACTTAAAGAAAACAATATAAAAATTCCATTTCCTCAAATGGAAATTACTTTAAAAAAGTAAAGCCCATTTTAAAAAGGGCTTTACTCTTCAGATTCTTCTTTTTTCTCTTCTGCTTTATTCTCTTCTTCTTCCTGAATAACATTAACTTTTAATTCAGCTATAACTTCAGGATGAAGTTTAATTTTTACTTTAAAATTTCCAAGAGTTTTAATTGGCTCCTGGAGCAAAATCTTTTTTCTATCAATATTTAAACCAACTTTTTCAAGTTCTTTCTCAAGCACAAGTGATGTTATTGAACCAAATAATTTACCACTTTTACCAACTTTTTGTTTAATTGTTAATTCAATCTCTTCAATTTTCTTTTTCAACTCTTCAGCCTGAATTTTTACTTTATTTAATTTTCTTTCAATCATTCTTTTATGATGTAAAAATTCTTTTAAATTTTTTTCATCTGCAGGAACTGCAAGTTTTTTTGGAATTAAATAATTTCTTGCATAACCATCTTTTACATTTACAATATCTCCCATGCTTCCAAGAGCTTTCACATCTTCTTTAAGAATTACCTTCATTTGTTTCCTCCTTCAAATTTAACTTTCTATAATCAAACCACATATCAAATAAACCTAAAATTGCTATAAAAATAAAAATAAATTGAAATATAAAAATTGTAAATAAAAAAAGTAATCTCATAAATGGAGACACATTATACTTTTTTATCCAAAATTCAATAATACACAAACCTTGAATTAAAAATAGAAAACTGCAAATCAAAAATAAATTTAATGCTAAAAACCAGATTAATGAATGTTTAAATAAAACAGTTACAAAACCTGATATTATAAAACACCATACAACACCAAAAGGTGCTCTGAACCTTGTTAGTTCAATACTTTGAAGCTTTTGAATAATTCTTTTTAAAATATAAAAATTACCTAACATAACAGCTGAGAAAAAGCCAAACATCATAGCAGGAAGTATTTTTATTAAAATTTCAGCTGTTTTTTTTAATTTTGCTGTAATTTCAATGAGCTCAGCTTTACTTAAACCGCCAGAATAATTTTTAAATCCTATTTCAATACTTTTTTCTATATATGACTGAATTAAATAATTAACTTTATTTAAACTGAATCCTGTAAAAACAAAAAATATTAAATAAAACAAGCATATTATTGCTACAGATGAAATAATCATTGAATTATAAGGTTCTTTAAATAAAACAAAAATTTCAATGAACATTAAAAATGGTAAACCATATTGAAGTAAAAATAAAAAAACGCCTAATTTTCCACCAATAAAAAAAAGAAGGATACAAATTAAAAATAATGATAAATAAGATTCTATATTTGAATATTTTAATCTAACATACCCTAATGGCAAAGGGGAAAAAAAACTAACAAATCCTCCTAAAATTGGTAAATATATGCTTAAACTATATAAAAATGTGGATAAAACAGCTGATAAGACAACTGTTTTATACCATCTCTCTTTTATAGTCATTAGCAGTTGTAAATGGCAATAAAGCCATGATTCTTGCTTTCTTAATTGCTCTTGTAAGCTGTCTTTGATGATAAGCGCATGTTCCTGTAATCCTACTTGGGATTATTTTACCTCTATCTGTGATAAATCTTTTTAAAAGATCAGCATCTTTATAATCAATTTTCACATCCTTATTTGCACAAAAATAGCAATATTTTTTACGTGGAAATCTCCTGAACTGTTGATTTGGGTTTGCCATCTAAAAATCCTCCTTCATCTATTAAAAATATTTTATCTGCAATAACTTCAATTCTACTTCTAAATGCTCCAGTTCTTGTTCTAAACTGGGAATATCTTAATCTTCCTTCAACAAAAACTCTTTTATCTTTTTTTAATTCTTTTTTTGCTTTTTCAGCTAAATCACCAAAAATTACAATAGTGAAAATATTATGAACTTTTCTATCTATTACTTCAATATTAAATTTTAAAATTTGCCTATCATGAACAGTGCTATAAAATTCAACATCTCTAATAATTCTACCAGAGAGAAAAATTTTATTAAAATCCATAAAAATTAAGCAGCTTCTTCCTTAAATACTTCAGATTTTTTTGGATTATGTTTTATAAAAAGATATCTGAACACTTTTTCATCAATTTTAAATTTTCTTTCAATCTCTTTCATAAGATTATAATCAATTTTTAAGTAAAGAACATAGTAATATCCAGAGTTTTTCTTTTTAATAGGATAAGCAAATTTCCTTAATCCCATTTCGTCAACTTTAAATATTTTTCCATTATTCTCTTCTACAAAATTTTTAAAATCCTCAATAAATTTGTCAGCTTCCTCTTTTTGCATTTCACCATCAAGTATAATCATAAGTTCATAGTATCTCATTTTTCCCCCTTAAGAAATTTTATAAATGAGATTTTCCCGATACAAAAAAATTTTTAAAAAATCAAGCATTTTTTATATAAAATTAATTTTTAATTTAACTCAAAATAATAACAAAATTTTAATTATTTTTTAATATCTGTTTATTAAATTTTTTTATACATTTTTAACCCTAAAAAACCAAGTAACATAAAAAGCAATAATGTTCCTATTGGACCTGTTGTTGGTACTGAAACCATTGGATATCCTGGCCCTCCTTGATCTAATATCAAACCTAAAGTGTTATCTTCATCATAATCTCCATTATCTGTCAGTTGAAATGTAATTACTGTTTTTCCTGGCACAGAATTATGATCTATACTCTGTGCAATATTTTCCCATTTACCTGTAGTCTGATTTTTCTTCCAATAACCTGTTATATTTGTATTTCTTGGAACATAAAGTTTTATAGTAACTGTATCACCTTCATTAATATTTGATATCTCAAATGAAAACATCCCATATGGAAAGACAATACCACTTGGCGCATCTGATTGAGGCTGGCCATTTTGAAAATTGCCAAACTGATAACTATTACCTGTTTCAAATGTTACATAATCATCTGTAATAGATTTTAATGATGTAACATATCCCTGAATAGAATCATTTATTCCATCATTATTCCCATCTCCTGATCCTCCATTCGGTGTGGGGACTCCATCTTCAATAGAAGAATTTACACTATCTCCATCATCATAACTTAAAAGATAAAATTCATCTGCTCCTATATCAACAGTTCCTTCAATTATTCTGTTATCTCCTTCAAAGTCTGTATCAGGAAGTGAAGGTGCATTATTATCTCCTTTATTTATACAAGGAGAATCTGGCTGTAAATGAAAATCTCCATTATCTGGATCTACAAATAGAGGATCTTCAGAAATGTTGTTTGCGTAGTTGTATGGTCCACCATTAATATATCCATTAATAAATAAACAATCACTATTTCCATCAATATCGTCACATGAGAAATCATTATTATAGATATTTATTTCGTTAGATTGTGTTTCACGATATCCATATATATCATCACCATTTACACTTTGAGCATTTTCCCAGAATATGTTATTGTATATGTATAAATTAGCTCCAGCAGGTTGATAGAAAGCTACACCTCCCCCACCTTGTGCAGAATTCCCACTGAAAGTATTATTTGTGAGGAGTGATGTTCCTTTTGCATATACACCTCCTCCAATTTTTACAATGTTTTCATTGAAAATGTTGTTTATGAAGGTTGATGTTCCATTTGCATATATACCTCCTCCATAACGTGCAGAATTCCCACTGAAAATGTTATTTATGAAGGTTGATGTTCCATTTGCATATATACCTCCTCCAGAAAAAATTACAGAATTCCCACTAAAATTATTGTTTGTGAAGGTTGATGTTCCATCTATAAAAGCACCACCTCCCCAATTTCCCGCATAATTGTTTCTAAACTCACATCCATCTATTGTTATATTTGCATCCTCTGCATGCACATACAATCCACCAGCATTACTACTACTTTTCCCATTCTGAAAAACAAGATTTTTTATGGTTATATTATCTTCAGCAT
>JALVYZ010000462.1 GCA_027037705.1 bacterium
TGGTAGAAATTTATCCATAGAAGGTTTGTTCATTATTATCAAAGATTTTGGATGACCAACAATTGGACTGCCTATCTCTTCATCTGAAATAACTACAGTACAATTAGCTGTACCTCCTCTCATTTCAACTCCATAAGAAGGGAAAAATGTGACATTGTACCCTTTTTTCATTCCAGCATATGCTAATAAATTTCCAATTAGAATCACACCTTGACCACCAAATCCAGCAATAATAACATCGTAATACATGAAATTTCCTCCTAAATTAAACTTAAAATATTTCTACAATTCGTCTGGGGTTTCTTTTTCTTTAAATACTCCAAGTGGATAATATGGCATCATTTCTTCTTCTACCATTTTATTTGCAGTTAATGGATCAACTCCCCAATTAGTTGGACAAGCAGATAGTAATTCAACAAAAGATAATCCAAGACCTTTTAATTGCATTTCAACTGCTTTCATTATATACTTTTTTGCTTGTCTAATGTTTGCAATTTTGTTAACAGCAAATCTTCCTGAGAAACACACTCCTTCCAAAGTTGAAAGCATTTCTGCCATTTTTATAGGATAACCATCTCTCTGGAAATCTCTTCCAAAAGGAGATGTGGTAGATTTCATTCCAAGTAAAGTAGTTGGAGCCATTTGGCCACCTGTCATTCCATAAATAGCATTGTTTATAAAAAATACAGTTATATTTTCACCTCTATTTGCAGCATGAATTATTTCTGCTGTTCCAATAGCAGCCAAATCACCGTCTCCCTGATATGTAAAGACAAAAGCATCAGGTCTTGACCTTTTTATTCCAGTTGCTACAGCTGCAGCTCGTCCGTGAGGTGATTCAACTACATCAACATTAAAATATTCATATAGAAATACACTACATCCAACTGATGCAGCAGCAATTGTTTTTTCTCTTAAATTGTAAAAATCAATTGCTTCAGCAACTAATTTATGTATAATACCGTGATGACATCCAGGACAAAAATGAAAATGATTGTCTCTTAAACTTTTTGGTTTTGTATAAACTGATTTCATTCCATCCTCCTAAAATTTCATTAATTCTTCTAAAATTTCTTCTGGACTAACTACAGTCCCACCAGGTCTTGCATAAAGTTTTACATTAACTCCCTCAGATACATTTAATTTTACATCTTCTACCATTTGACCCATATTAGTTTCAAATACAAATACTTTTTTGATATTTTCTGTTAATTTTTTTAAAATAGATTCAGGAAATGGGAATAAAGTTATAGGTCTTAAGAGAGATACTTTTTTACCCATTTTATTAGCTTTTTTTATTGCAGTTTTGGCAATCCTTGCAGCAGAACCAAATGCAACGAACAAAATTTCAGGATCATTAACTTCCTGTAGTTCATACATAGTATCTTCCTTTTTTAATTTTTCATACTTTTCCCAGAGATGTTTAATATGTTTTTCCATTTCTCCATCTTTAAGGTATAGACTTTTAATGACTTTTCCATCTCTTCCTTTAGCTCCATTTAAAACCCACGACCTATCATATCTATTCATTGGTTCAGGTGGTTCCATAGAAATTGCTTCTTTCATTTGACCTAAAATTGCATCTGCTAAAATTATAACAACCATTCTGTATTTATCAGCTAAATTAAATGCTTTGTAAGTTAAATCAAAAAGTTCCTGAACAGAATGAGGTGCGAGTACTATATG
>JALVYZ010000463.1 GCA_027037705.1 bacterium
CCAATATAAACTGTTCTCCCATCTATCTTAATTTTATCTTTCAATGGATCATTTACAACATTTTTTGGAAGCACTGATTTTATAGCTTTTATCATTTCAAGCCTTTTCTGCTTTGCAATAGGTTCTTTAGTAATATTATAAACATAAGCAAGAGCTAATGCACTAATAGCACAAATAATTGTAAGAACTATAACCAAATTTAATATATTTTCTTTTTTACCCATTGTTCACCACTCCAAATTTTTTAGGCTTTATATATCTATCAATAATTGGGACACAAGCATTCATTAATAAAATTGCAAAAGAAACACCCTCTGGGTATCCGCCCCACAATCTAATAATTGAAGTTATAAGTCCACATCCAATTCCAAAAATTAACATACCTTTTTCTGTAATTGGACTTGTAACCATATCAGTTGCCATAAAAAATGCACCGAGCATTAAACCACCTGAAAATGTATGAAATAAAGGGTTCATATAATGCTGTGGATTAATTAACCAGAAAATTCCTGTAAAAATAAAGACTGTTAAAATGAAAGATACGGGAATTTGCCATCTTACATATCCTCTGTATATTAAGTAAAGTCCACCTGCTATTAATGCAATTGCTGAAACTTCACCAATACACCCACCCACATTACCTATAAGAAGATCAAATAAACTTACTTTTGATGCATTTACAATATGCCCATGGAGTAAAATATCTTCCTTTACCAATCCTAATGGTGTCGCAGAAGTTACTATATCTGGATGTAAAAAATTTCCTACTACTGGCTTCATCCATTTAGTCATCTGAACAGGGAAAGATATTAATAAAAAAACTCTTGCAACTAATGCAGGATTAAATGGATTATTCCCAAGGCCTCCAAAAACCTGTTTTCCAATTATAATTGCAACAACACTTCCCAAAGCCCCTACCCACCATGGAGCTGCTGATGGAAGGTTCATTGCGAGTAATAATCCTGTTACAATTGCACTTCCATCAAAAGCTGTTATCTTTCTTTTTGCAATTTTCTGGAAAATATATTCAGATAGTATTGAAAATACGATACAAGTGATAATCATTTTTAAAGCTGGAAATCCAAATACATATATTCCAACTAAAGAAGCAGGTAGCAATGCAATAACAACATTATACATTACTATTGGGATTGATTCACCATCATGAATATGCGGTGATGATGATACATACAATTTATTCTCCATTTTTACCCTCGTGTTATTTAATAGTAGTAAATGTGTATATGCGATAATGCGTTTATGTGATTTTATTAATTTTTATTTCTATATTTACACATTAACGCATCTACACATTTTCGCATAAACTTTTAATTATTTTTTCTCCTTTGCTCTTCTTATTTCCATTGCTTTAGCTTTTCCAAGTCTGAACATATGAACAAGTGGTCTTTTAGCTGGACAAACATATGCACAAGAACCACATTCTATACAATCAAGAACATCTGTTTTATCAGCTTCCTCAAATAAATTATTTTCAATTAAAATACTCATTTTACTTGGTATCAATCTCATTGGACATGCTCTTACACATGCACCACATTTAATACAAGCAGAATAATCAGATATCTTTACTTTGTTTTCTCTTAGTGCAAGAATCCCTGAAGAACCTTTAGTAATAGGGAATTCAGTAGTGTATTGAGCAAAACCCATCATTGGACCGC
>JALVYZ010000464.1:0-201 GCA_027037705.1 bacterium
GGTAACATACCCCAGAGGCAAGAAGGTGAGATTTGTAATGCGAGCTTTTGAAGTGATAATCAACAAAAAGCACGGGGAAGACGTATATGAGAAAACACTTATACTCTTTGGCAGATTAAATTTCAGAGGTGGAGTTGTTATTTCAGGTTTTGGAGGGATCGGTAATAGTTATGACTTTGGGGTAAACAGAACTATATGGAG
>JALVYZ010000464.1:211-1674 GCA_027037705.1 bacterium
CCTACTACCAGAATAAGTGGGATATTGGAAGTGTGAGGTTAGGACTGAGGTTTAAATATCAATTTATGCCCAAATCTACGTTTTATATCGTGCTTAACCAGTCTTATCAGGAGGGAGAAAATGAACTTGAAAGGAGCGAGAGCATAGCAGCAGTAAAAATCCGCTGGGCAATACCATTTTAGGCACTAATTAATATCAGGCCAACTTAGCGTATTAGGTAGTGAGACATGGGGGATTATATAAAAGTATTTTTAAAATTAATTGACATACTCCTAAACTATGGCATATATTCACAATTTGTATGAATTTTTAAATCTTTGAAGGAGGTTATAAAATGAGGGGAAAGTTAATCTTACAGGACTTTTTGGAGTTTATAGGATACAAATTCGATGCACAGAAAACGATGCTTGTCCGGCATAAAGATGATGAATGTGGAATAAATTTAGATACCATAATTGGGAATGAGGATAAACTTGAGGAATACCAACAATGTCAGGCAAAACCGGTTTTTCACAAAGTAGATAATTTAGTTGTTTTCATAGGCAGCGGTAAGGGGACGGAAAGTATATTTTTCGGTATATATCAAGTTAACAAAGTAGTGGAGTTGAAAAATGACAAAATGGGGTGCTCTCCGGGAAACAGATATTTTTATGACTTGTCGCTTGATGAAAATTCCAAGGTATATAGATGGAGGATAGTGATTGATTGGGGGAAAGCTTTACCTTCATGGTACCAAAGCTATACACACAAAAAAGAAATTTTAGAGATACGTCCAAAAGGTAAATTTGTGAAACAATTTAAGGATTACGATTCTGTTATTTTAACATTCAGCGAGTTGAAGTTCATTATTGAAAACGAGAATGCTAATCCTGGTTGGTTCCACGCGCTTTCTAATGTAAAAGGAGTATATGTTATTCTCGATAAAAGGAATCAAAAGTTTTACATTGGCTCTGCCTACGGTGAAAATGGTATATGGGGCAGATGGAGTGAATATGTAAGGACAAAACATGGAGGAAATGTGGAACTCCAAAAATTGTTAGAAGCAGACCCAGAAGCATATTTAGATTTTCAGTTTTCAATTCTAAAAGTCTTACCAAAGGGGTACAGCAAAAAAGATGTATTGACGTATGAGGAATTATACAAACAGAAATTGGGTAGTAGGATTATGGGGCACAATAAAAATTAATATAAACTCGTCAAAATGCTATCTTAAAATGTAAAAAATAAGGAAATTTAAATTGATATGGAGCTTGTGGCTTTTAGTGGACTTGTGGTGGAATTATTTTAGCTATTGAATTATGCTCAAGACTTTAAATATAAGAATAATATATTTTTAGATGGCAACTCTCTGATATTTTTTGGAATTAACCTAATCATAATTTTCTATTGGATTTCCCCTTAAGTTGACACCAAAATTGAGGGAAGTCTATAATTTATGCCAATTTTTGAAATCCATTAAGGAG
>JALVYZ010000465.1 GCA_027037705.1 bacterium
AAAAAAAAAAAATAAAAATATTGCTTATTTTTAGTAAATAAGTGCTATTTACAAAATCACTAAAAATAGTATAGTATGTTATTTTGTTTAGTATGAAAAATTTTATAATTTTTATTACTTATTAATAATAAAAAAAGAGTTAGTCGAGAACCTCTATGATAAATTTTTTCTTGTTAATTATTTTTATTTCTACACCTTTTCCGCATATATCACTTAAAAAGGATGGTAAAGTTAATTGTGGGTATATATGTCCTTTAACTTTTAATTTTCCCATTTTTTTTCTTATTGTAATGTAATTATCGTCATTACATTCGCATTTGTTATTTATGTTCATTTTATCCCTCTTATGAGCTTTATTATAATTTTAGTATAAACATTTATATAACATTGTCGGAGTTATGGAAATATTTATATAAAAGTTTTATAAAAATTTAATAATATATTTTTAATAAAATTTTTAAAACTTGGAAATGAAAAAACTTGGTGGTGTTATGGTGGGGGTTATTTTGGTTATGATATTCTTGTTGAGTGTGGGCTTTTGGATATTGAGTAGGTTCTCCCCTCCCCTTCTGCACAACCCCTCCCCCATCCAGATTAGGTAATGGTGTATTACTATGATGGATGTCGAATGCAAAAGAATTGAAAAAAGAGAATTGAAGGATAAGGTTGATGTTTCTTGGTATTACGATGGACATATGAAATCTTGGGTAATAAAGATTTTTAGAGAAGATATAATGAGGACGAAGATTTTTAAATTTGGAAAAAAGAACGGTGAGAAGGTTTTAGAATTATTGAAGTTCCTACTTGATGAAAATGATTCTAATGATGATTATGATTAGGATTAGTAAAGCAGTGATGCGAAAAACTTTCGCCATCTGGCCTATGTCCAGAGAAGGTTTCCAGATATGCGAAAAACTTTCGCAGATAGGACCATAAATAGGTGATAGGCATGGGAGAGAGAAGGGAGAAAGATAGGGATAATACAAATGGACGAGAAGGATAAAAGAATCCATTTGAGTTTTTTTGTTTTTCTATTTTTAAATGTATTCTATGGATTGGTTACAGATAGCTACTCTTATCTTTTTTATTCCATATTTGCAATGGTGATATCATATTTTATCATTTATCAGGAAATATTTTTTCTTAGCATCGATAGTGCAAAGGAGTTTGGCAAAAGGTTTCTCAATTCTCCTAAAATTATTGGTGGCTATAAGCCTAATCTGGTTGAGGGCAACAAAGGAACTAACCTACATACTGAAATGGAAGATAATAGAGATGAGGACAAAAGACAGTCAAAAGAAAGAATTAGCAAAGAAGATAGTGAAAACAGCAACAAAAGAGATGTTAGCCCACTTTATTATTAAATCCCTAATAAGCTTAGGTCTTCCAAGCTCAATAATTTTGGCAATCAAGATAATCATTGATTCCATAGGCCAATAGGCGAAAAAGTTTCGCAATCTGGCAATGTTGTCTCTCTGGCAATATGTTGCCAGAGAGGATATAGCAGTGATGCGAAACTTTTTCGCTAATCTGGATGGTGATACCATGGCAAAGGGAAACGGTAAGAAGAAGATGCCCAAGAACCTAATGATATACAACTTAAAAAGATGGTTAAAAGGTAAAGGAATAGACCCAGATTTAATTGATTTAGAACATTTAGTAGATGAAGCTATGAAAATAAATGAAGAAAGGGATGAAGAAGAGAGAGAAAAAGACGAGATGACAAAAGCAAAGCATGTTATAGACCTCAATAAGGCAAAAAGCGAGAAACAATTATATAATTGGTTCTTTACTTGGCTGGATAATTTAGACAAATTAGATAAATATGATATTGAAGGAGTTGATTACATTCCAGAACTATGTGAAGAGGAAAATAACGGAAAGGATAATGTCAATTGGAGAGATGTTTTAAAAGAAGACAAAGGTAACAAAAAGAAAAAACACATGAAAAAGAATAAAAGCAAAGATAAGCCTAAAGCAAAAGTTAATAAACTCTTAGAATATACAAAAGAATACTTAGAGGCTAAAAATAAGCTTGTCAAGTATTTAGAAAGCCATGAAATAGACAAGGAAACTCTAACAAAACTTTGGGAGGAATTGCTAAAAATGGAAGGTAAAAACGTAACAAAAGCTAAGAGGACAGATAAATCTAAAAAAGCTAAAAGATGCCTTAAAATCAGAGTTCCAAACATATTAAAATGGATTCAGAATCCTTCAAAATACGACCTAAAAGGTGTTGATGGATAAAATACCTCCCACTCTATAGGCCAATATGCGAAAATATTTCGCATAACTGCTTTAATTATTTTTGTGCATTACTATTATTTTTAAGAATTTCCTTTATTTCATATAGCGTATCTTTCATCTCAATTAAAATCTTTTTATGCTCTTCTAACTCGCCAAATATAAACTTAATATACTTAACTCCCTCATCCAACTTTTTATTTAACTCTATTAAATCATCTGCCGATATTCTATTAATCCCTTCTGGAAATTCAATGTATGTATTTAATGCCTTTTCTTCGATTTTATCTATCTTAATTAACTTATCATCCTCTTCTAATTCTTTAATTAATTCTTTAAATAACCTCTTTTTTCTCTCTGAACTAAAGTTTGCTAATATCCTAACAGTCCCATCTTTGTAGTTATAAATAATTCCATTAATGCCTAAGCCCCTACCTATATTTTCTATCCTATCTCTAAATCCAACATGCTGAACCTTACCATAGATAATTAACTCATAAGTTGTTGCCATAGTTTCACCTATTCAAAACTTTATCAATTCAATAAATATAATATGATACTCAACCAATAAACCTCATCACATTTGGTCCTATAAAGGGGGAGGGGTTGGTGCGGAAGGGGAGGGGGTTATAGCAACCGATACTTATGTGAGTATGGTTTATCTATATCCCCTAATCTCATCAATTTATTAAGTATATTATCTAATTCCTTCTCGTCTATGCCATAATCTTTACAATAATCTAAAATCTTATCATACGGAGCTAATCCATCTTCTTCCTCTTCTGAAATCTCTTTTATTATCTCTAAAACCTTATCCAACTTTTCTCTTTCGCTTTTAGTTCCATATGTAATTTTATTCATATCAATTATACCACTTTCGTGGTCATAAGCTGTTTCTTTCAAGTATTCTAAAATTATGCTTATTGCCTCTTTAGCATCATCTTCATCAACTACATCTTTTAATCTTGCTTTTGCATGAGCTTCAGCCAACCTAATAACTGAATCTAATAATCTTGCTGAAATTTCATGTTGTTTCTTTCTCATTTCTACATAAAAATTAACAATAACTTCTTTTGCCTTTTTGTTAATTATTGGAGATTTTTGTCTTGCGTATAATATGTATTTAACAATAAAATCAAAATCTATCTTTACTTTTTTTCCATCTATTTCTATAAACTCATAATCGTATCCTTCAATTTCCTTATTTTGGCTCTCTGATATTGCTTCATATATTGCAGTATCTACAATATGCTCTGCTATCTGTGTATCATTTTTTTCATTAGAAATATCTTTAATTGGAAAAATCAAATCAAATCTATCCAATAACGGTTTATGTATATCTATTTGGTCAAACACTGATTTATCTGGGTCAAATCTTCCATGCTTTGGGTTGCATGCAGCTAACACAGATGTTTCTGATGGAAGTTTTGCATTAATCCCTCCTTTGCTAATGTGGATTGTTTGGCTTTCCATTGCCTCCAATACAGCTTGATGTGCATCCTTCTTTAATGCAAATTCATCAATACAGGCAACTCCTTTATTTGCTTTAACTAAAACCCCTGGTTTCACAACCCAAGTATTATCTCCAATTTCCGTTCTTTCCCTCTCTACTGCCGCAGTTAAACCTACTGCCGTTGCTGTCGTCATAGATGCGTATAGGTTGCCAGGTATTTTAGATATTTTCCTTAATATAACCGTTTTACCAACCCCAGGGTCTGCAATTAATAAAATATGGATACTATTCCTTTTATTTCTTTTCTTAGTTCCCTTTATTTGTTGTAAGAAAACAGCTTTTTTTATTAATCTATGCCCTTCAATTTCTGGGATTAATCTTTCAGCTAATAAATCAATAACATCATCCCTTTTAGCCAACTTTTTAAATATCTCTTCATCCTCTTTTGATATTTCGATATTATATTCTCCATCTACTCTTTTTGCATATATTCCTTCAATGTAGAAATCATGAACATCCAATTTTCTCCTTGTTGTCTTAACTTTCTTAACTATCCCAACTATCTTAACTCTTCCAGCATAAATCCCAACTTTGTTTTTTAATATAACAGTTACATACCTTGGTGGGTCATCTGGATTCTTCATAAGCTCTAAAGGTATTTGAACTTTCAACTCTTGTATATCTTCATTTATACATTTACTTTCATTAATAACTACATCACCACCACATTTTGGACATTTCTTAACATTTATTGGATTAAAAAGGTCGTTATCTGCTAACCATTCATGCCCACATTTCTGACAAACAAAACATTTTTTGGCTATAAAAGATTTCACCTTCGAAGATATTGAAATAATACCCTCAAATTCTACCAATTTTCCAATATGCTTACTTCTTATCTCATCAATTGTCTTTACTACTTTAAATATGTCTGGAATATTCTCAACGGTTAAAACAAAATCCTCAGGAAGCTCTTCATTATTTAAACTATAATACGCATCTCCATAACATTCCTTAATAAAATTTAATGTTTTCTCTGGTTCATCTACAAGAATATCAAAAAATTCTAAACAACCAGTAAGAATACCAGATTTATACAATTCCTCCAAATCAATAACTACAAAATCATCTCTATTCACTATGTTATCTAAATACTCTTCCTTAAAATACCTAATTAATTTATCCCTAACTTGTTCAAATATTACTGTATCTTCATCAAAACTACTACTAAATCCGAATCCAAATCCAAAACTTTGCTCTGGTTCTCTAATCAAAATAATCTTTTTACCTTCGACAGTTTTTATCTCTTTTATTACCCCTTCATCTATAAGCTCAGATTTTGCTCTTGAGACCGTTGGTTTCGGATAAATGTTGATAAGATACTTATATATATCATCCCAGATTATAGACTTATTGTGGGACTTTAATAGTGCATCAACAATATATTTTTTTGCCTCCTTTAAACTCATATCACCACCTCAGCCCCTATGTTTTAAAACTTTTTTAAAACAATTATATAAACTTTACTAAAAAGTTTAGTATGAAAAATTTTATAATTTTTATTACTAATTTCGGAAAAAGTGTTCAATGAAAATTCTAATTAGTAAATGGGAATAATTAGACGATATTAAATAAAATAAAGTAAGGATATTGTTTAATTTTAAAAAATAAACAATTTTTATAAAATCTGTTAAAATTCCTCATTTACTAAAAATAATACTTATATGTTCTTATTTACTGTTTATCTCAATTTCTAAACAGTATTTATATAATATTGTTTAAAAATAGAGATAAACGCAATTTATTAAATATTATTGCTTATTTTTAGTAAATGGGGGATTTAAAATGAGTTTATAAAATAGGCGTTTATAAACGAAATAAACAAAAAAAAAATAAAAATATTGCTTATTTTTAGTAAATAAGTGCTATTTACAAAATCACTAAAAATAGTATAGTATGTTATTTTGTTTAGTATGAAAAATTTTATAATTTTTATTACTAATTTCGGAAAAAGTGTTCAATGAAAATTCTAATTAGTAAATGGGAATAATTAGACGATATTAAATAAAATAAAGTAAGGATATTGTTTAATT
>JALVYZ010000466.1 GCA_027037705.1 bacterium
GGGTAGGAAGATTAGGTTCAGATGCGATTGCAACAATTTCGATTAGTTATCCTATCTTATTTCTTATGTTAACATTAGGAAGTGGGCTTGCTATTGCAGGGACAATTCTTGTTAGTCAGTATAAAGGGAAAAATGATACAAAATCTGTAAATTATGTTTCAAGTCAAACAATTGTATCAATTGTAATAATTGCTATTTCTATTGCAATTATCGGAATTTTCTTATCACCAATTTTTATAAAAATCATGGGGGCGAAAGAAGAAATATTTAAAACTGCTGTTTCTTATCTTCAACTTTCATTTATTGGCGGAATTTTTATTTTTACATTTATGGTATTTCAATCATTACTTCAAGGAATAGGTATTGTAAAACCTCAGACTTTTATTATCTTAACTGCTGTTTGTTTGAACGCAATTCTTGATCCTTTATTTATCTTTAAATTCAAATTAGGTGTAAATGGTGCTGCGATTGCCACAATTATTACTCAAGGGTTAGCTGCAATAACAGGTTTAATAATTTTATTTACTGGAAAGTATGAAATTAAAATAATGTTAAGAAGCTTAAAATTTGACTTAAATATTACAAAAAAAATTTTTAAATTAGGTATTCCTATTTCTATAGAATATTCATCTCGTGCTTTGTGCATGGTTGTAATTACTGCTATTGTAAGTTCTTTCGGGACTAATGCTCTTGCTGTGTATGGTATTGGAATTAGACTTTTTACATTTGTAGTCTTAATTGGTGTTGGGTTTGCAACTGCAACTTCAACACTTGTTGGGCAAAATTTTGGTGCAAACAATGTAGGAAAGGCTTATAAAATTTCTAAAATGAGTTTATTAAATTCATTGGCTGTTTTTCTTTTTTTAGCTTTTTTCTCGTTCATATTTTCATCTAATATTGCATCATTATTTATTCCTAAAGAGCCTATTGTTATTCAAGAAACTTCTTTATTTATAAAGATTTTATCATCTGGATTTATTGCTCTTGGAGTTCAAATTGCATTAAATGGAATCTTTAAAGGCTCTGGGAACCCTGTAATTTCTATGGCACTAACATTATTAACTATGTGGATTCTACGAGCACCATTAGCTTTTATTCTATCAAAATTAATTTTAAAAAAAGAAATTGGGATATGGTTATCTTTCCCAATATCAAATTATATAGCTGCAATAGTTGGATTAATTATATTTATAAAAGGCAAATGGAAAGAGAAAAAAATTATTTAACAACAAATTGCGTCAATTTCAATATCTACATTCTTTGGCAAATTGCTCACTTCAACAACTACTCTTGCCGGTTTGTGATTTGAGAAAAATTTTTCATAAACTTTATTTACTAATTGAAAGTTATTTATATCTTTCAAATATATTGTTAGTTTAACAAAATCAGTTAATTTATAGCCACCAGCTTCAGCAATATTTAAAAGATTTTTTAAAGTTAATTCAGTTGCTTTTTCTATATCATTATAGATAATTTCTCCAGTCTCAGGATTTATTGGGATTTGTCCAGAAATGAAAAGCATATTGTTGACTTTGACAGCTTGAGAATATGGACCTACAGGTTTTGGAGCATTTTCTGTATAAATATATTCCATTTTTATTCTGCTTTTAAATCAAAAATATTTACTAAAATTCCTCTAAGTTTTCTTGCTTGATAATCAAGTTTATAAA
>JALVYZ010000467.1 GCA_027037705.1 bacterium
CTTTTTATTATGGATGGGGATGCTTTAATATTGCCTCAAAAAAAACTTGTTTGGCTATTTGAACAGATAAATAAAAAATTGCCTTTACTTGAAAGAATTGGCATATATGCAAATGTAAAAGCTATTAAAAGAAAGACACTTGAAGAACTAAAAGAGTTAAAAGATTTAAAACTTGGAATAATATATTATGGAATTGAATCAGGAAATGATGAAACATTAAAATTTATAAAAAAAGGTACAACTCATCAAGAACTTTATGAACAGGGAAGAAAAGTCCTTGAAGCTGGTATAAAATTGTCCTGTACTGTTCTACTTGGAATTGCTCCAGATGGGAAATCGTATGAACATGCTGTTGATACTGGTAATTTATTAACAAAAATTGACCCTGATTATGTTGGCGCATTGACTGTAATGATAGTCCCTGGAACAGAGCTTTATGAAATGGTTCAAAAAGGAGAATTTAAACCATTAAATCAAAGAGAATTATTAATTGAGTTAAGGAATATGCTTGAAGCAACAGATATGACTCATGGTTTATTTACCAGCAATCATGCATCAAATTATTTACCTTTGAAAGTTAAAATGCCTGAAGAGAAAAAAGATGCATTAAAAATGCTTGATTTAGCTCTTAAAGGGGATATCCCATTAAGAGAAGAATGGATGAGAGGGCTATAATAAAAGTTCTTGCTTTAACTGGAGTTTATTCTTCACCTTCCACAAGATTAAGAATTATTTATATGTCAGATTATCTTAAAAAATATGGGATTGATACTACTGTTATTAGGTATCCGAAAAATATTATTAATTTTTTATCTATCCTACAAAATAATGATTATGATGTGATTTGGCTACAAAAGAGAATGCCTGATCTTTTTAAATATTTGATTTTAAAATATAATAAAAAACCAATTGTTTTTGATTTTGATGATAATCTATTAGTAAGGATGAAACCAAAAAATGGTTCTTACAGAAGTAGAACAAGGGAAATTAAATTTTCTTTTATAAAAAACTTATCCAGAGGATTTACATGTGGTAATAAATTTTTAGCAAATTTTGTTAAAGATACTAAAAAACCATATTTTGTTTATCCCACTCCTGTGCCAGTAGATGTGCCAGTTAAGGATATAGATTCTTTAAATAGTGAAATAAAGATTGGGTGGTTGGGATTAAGTGGGGGATTTATGTACCTTGATAAAATTTTACCAGACCTAATAAAGTTGAAAAATGAAATAAACTTTAAATTTATAGTTATATCAGACAGAAATTATATAAAAGATATTGATTTTATAGAAAATATAACCTGGGATATTCAAACTCAGGAAAAGGAAATTTCAAAATTTGATATTGGAATTATGCCTTTAAATATTGATTCTCCATATGATAAAGGAAAATGTGCGTATAAAATTTTACAATATATGGCTTCTGGAGTTATCCCTGTAGGTGAAGCTTATGGAACTAATCTTGAAATAATAAAAGATGGAAACAATGGATTTCTTGTGTATAATAATAACTGGTATGGAAAACTAAAAGAAGTAATTTTAAAATTGAAAGATAAAGATTTTTATAGAATGATAAGTAAAAATGCTATTGAAACTGCTAAACAATATTATTCTTTTGAAGCAATTGCTCCAGAATTAGCAAAATTTTTAAAATCGTTTAAATGAAAGA
>JALVYZ010000468.1 GCA_027037705.1 bacterium
TAGTGTCTGTCCATAAAGTCGGTGATTTTTAGTTGTTTGCTACCGGTTTCGACTGTTAATTTCTCTCTCTCGGTCAATTTTTTCCATTTTTCTGACTGTTTTTTATTGTTTCTGCGGAAAATGGGACTGTTATTTTATTATCAATGCCAAAATTCGTATTTATAGACATAGTTATCCCATTGATTTACTGTAATATAGCATTATTTCTAACTTCCTTTAAAGTTTCATTTCTGCAAGAATAAGTCCTGTCATCACTCTGATGTTATATGCTATGACACTCCACAAAACTTTGGACTTAAAGTGTTCAAAGCCTTTCCACACTATCCGGCGTAATTCAAAACCACGTTTGAGATTCGATATCACCGCTTCCATTCCGCTTCGCCATTTTTTCAAACGAGTTTCCATACTTTTGCTGCTCACAACATTTCTCATACTACCAACCATCTTATTAAAAACAATATTCTTAATGCCAAAGTTTTGAGCGAACTTTATATTCTCTTTACTTGCGTAGCCTCCATCATTGCTTGTCGATTCCGGTGTTTTTCCATAATTCGATTTTATGCTCTGCAATGTTTTTTGATACGATTTTACATCAGATGGATTGCCTTGTAGTATTGCACAAATTAATATTAGGTTACTCTTCCCTCCCGCTAAATCCAACTTATGTCCAAACTTTACGTCTCTCGCACCTTTGACAATTATATTCGTATGCGGCTCATAAATAGAAAATACTTTTTCTTCGTTCGGAACTTGTTCTCCATCAATTTGAAGACGTTTTGTTTGTGAATAGACTTTCTCACACATCGGGATAAATGCCTCTATTTGAGTAGCTATTATGTATGCATTAATATTAAAGTCATTCATTATTTTCACCACATTGGTCAAACTGTTTATCGTTTTTGTAAATAAAATTAACTGGTTACGAAACAATTTTTTGATTTTCTCTTCTTTACCTTTTCCTTTGGTATTATTTATCTTGTAATAATTTTTCTTGGCAGATTTCAGATAGTTTTTGTATTTAAAATTAGGTTGCTCTTTGGATAATTTTTTCAGTAAATTATGAGAAGTTTTAATGCAATCCCATACTAATGAATTGTTGGTTGGGCGATGAATATTAACTTCCGCCACCGTGCTATCTTGTCTTATCTTTTTAATATCCTCTAATCCTAAATCGATGGCTATCTTGTTAATCTCTATAAGAAGTTTTTGGAGACTTTCTTCACTTATTCGAGATATATATTTTTGATATACTTGAAAACTGTAAGGACGCAATTCATCGATTTTCAAAAACAATGCACAGATCCTGGAATCCTCTTGATGGTATTCCAGTTCCCTATAATCCAATCCTTTAATCTCTTTATAAATAGCAGCTCTCATTATTGTCTCAACACTTGGTACATCTTTTCTCCCGAATTTACTATTTTTACTATTGCCCACTATATCATCTTTTACAATGTCAAGTAAATCAGGACGTTGCTCTAAAATAGTATCTATCAAACCAAGCTCGGGATTCCTTGCCCAATTAGGCTGTTCAAATCTTATTTTCAAGTCTGCAAACAATTTCATATCCTATATTTTTTGCAAAATTATGAAAAAGAACTTTTCTGTGCAAGCTTTTTAACATATTTATTTACAGGTAATTAGACTTTATAGACAGACTCTA
>JALVYZ010000469.1 GCA_027037705.1 bacterium
GTAATTTATTTTTCAGAATATGAAGTTGGAAAATTTTTTATGAATATTTTTAATTTTGATGTTGAAATTGTCCATTTATCTGATTTCAAAGAATTAACTTTAAAAGCAATTGTAGAATTTGGAAAAAGTATTGCATATCCAATATGCATTGGATCTATAATTTTTGGAGCAATTTTCTCAATAATAGCTTACATTGCATCAAAGAAATATTTTAAAAAAGTTTTTTCTGAAAAATTTACTAATGCAATTTAAAAAATCTCTTGGACAGCATTTTTTAATTGATAATAATATTAAAAATAAAATAGTTAACTTACTTCAAATAGAAAATGACGAATCTGTACTTGAGATTGGACCTGGAGATGGTGCATTAACGGAAATTATTTATAAAAAATGTAAAAATTTAATATTGGTTGAAAAAGATAATAGATTTGCTGAGTTATTAAAATCAAAATTTCCTGATATTCATATTTTTAATGAAGATTTTTTAAAATGGGATTTTAAAAATTTCTATAATTTAAAAGTAGTTGGCAATCTACCATATAATGTTGCTTCTCAAATAATATTTAAGTTAATTAAAAATATAGAAAGGTGGAAAATAGGCGTTTTTATGGTTCAGAAGGAAGTAGCAGATAGAATAGTTGCATCTCATGGAAGTAAAGATTATTCAATTTTATCAGTAGTTTGTCAAACATTTTGTAATGTGATAAAAGCTTTTGATGTAAGTCCAAACTGCTTTAAACCAAAACCTAAAGTTGTGTCTTCAGTTGTGAAATTTCAACCAAAATCGATTGAAATAAGTGATTTTAATAAATTTTTTAATTTAACAAAAGCGATATTTTATGGTAGGAGAAAAAAATTAATAAATGTATTTAAAAAAAATCCATTTTTAAAATTTAATGATGAATTTATTAATCATGTGATTTCGATGTATGATGAAAATATCAGAGTAGAACAATTAAAAGTTGAAGATTTTGTTGAGCTATATTTATATTGGGCTTATGATGATGTAAAACATTATTAAATAATTTATATAAAAGGAGGGATAAAATGGAATTAAAAGAAGCAATAAAAACAAGAAGAAGTATAAGACACTATAAAACAGATGATGTTCCAGATGATTTAATAAAAGAAATTTTTGAATATGTAAAAATGAGTCCTTCATGGGCAAATACCCAATGCTGGGAGTTTATTGTTGTAAAAAACAGAGAAACAATAAAGAAATTAGCTGAAACAATGCCAGAGAGAAATCCTGCAACTAAAGCTGTTTTACAGGCACCAGTATTAATTGTGCAACTTGGTAAAAGAGGAGCTGCTGGATTTAAAAAAGGAGAGCCTGTAACTGACAAAGGTGACTGGTATATGTATGATTGTGGGATATCAATGCAAACATTATGCCTTGCAGCACATGATATGGGATTGGGAACAGTAATTATTGGATATTTTGATGCTAAAAAAGCAAAAGAGATTCTTGGAGTTCCTGAGGGCGTTGAGGTAGTTGCAATGACTCCATTAGGATATCCAGAGTCGGTCCCCAATGCACCTAAAAGAAAAGAAGTTGATGATTTTGTATTTTATGAGAAATATAAATATTAAGGTTGAAGGCAGAAGGTGGAAGGTAGAAGAAATTAATTTTTAATATTCAGCTTAAAAGGAGCATTAA
>JALVYZ010000470.1 GCA_027037705.1 bacterium
AAAAGCTCTCATCTTGTTATTGAAAATTTATATGAAACTTCATTCCTTGAACATATGTTTCTTGAAACAGAATCAGGTGTTGGATACTATGATGAAAAAGAGGATAAAATTGTTATAATTTCATCAACTCAGAATATCCATTACAAGAGAAAAGAGATTTCAAGAATGTTGAATCTGCCTGAGGACAAAATAAAAATAATTCAGGCAGTTACAGGAGGAGGTTTTGGAGGTAAACTTGATGTTACTGTTGAAGGATGGATTGCCCTTGCTGTGTATCACACAAAAAAGCCTGTAAAAATAACATTAACAAGGGATGATAGTTTTCTAACCAATACAAAGAGACATGCTTTAAAGTTTTATTATACATCCTATGTTGATAAGAATGGTTATCTAAAGGGGGTAAAGGTAAAAATAGTTGGAGATACAGGAGCTTATGCATCTTATGGTGCTACTGTATGTTTAAGAGCTGCTGTGCATTGCACAGGACCGTATAATGTTCCAAATGTATATGCAGAAAGTATAATGTGTTATACAAATAATCATCCATGTGGTGCAATGAGAGGGTTTGGTATACCTCAGATAGCTTTTGCTCATGAATCACAGATGGATGAAATTGCAGAAGCACTAAACATTGACCCATTTGAGTTGAGAATGAAAAATGTATTGAAAAAAGGAGATTTAACAGCAACAGGACAGAAGCTAAATTACAGTGTGGGAATTGGAAAAACTCTTGAAAAATTAAAACCTGTTTATGATGAATTAAAAAAAAGTGGTAAAAAGGGTGTAGGTATTGGGTGTATGTATTATGGTATTGGAAATACAGGAATCCCAAATCCTTCCACAATTATTGTTGAATTAAGCACAAATGGAAAGATTGTTGTACATTCTGGAGTGTGTGAGATTGGGCAAGGCTCTGACACTATTTTATACCAAATAGCACTTGAAACATTGAAAATATCTCCTGATTTAATTGAATTTACACAAAAAGATACTTCAATTACTGAAGATGCAGGTTCAACTTCAGCAAGCAGGCAAACATATATTTCTGGAAAAGCATTGTATGAAGCATGTGTACAGATGAGAGAATTTTTAGAAAGAGAAAATTTTTATTCAGGAAAAAGGTCTTTAAAGGATATATTCAGAGAAAAAGGAAATGTTAAGTTTACAGGATATTTTGACCCTCCAACTTCAAAACTTGACCCTGAAACATCTCAAGGAGTTCCCTATGCAACCTATGCTTTTGCCACTCATATTGCAGTTGTGGAAGTTGATGAGATTACAGGATTTACAGATGTAAAAGAGGTTTATGCCTGCCATGATGTTGGAAAAGCAATTAATCCTGTTCTTTTAAAAGGTCAGGTAAACAGTGGTGTTGCAATGGGAGTGGGTATGGCATTAATGGAAAAGTTTGTTCCAAAGGAGACAGAAAACCTGCATAAATATTATATCCCAACAAGTATGGACATGCCTGAAGTTAAAGCATTCTTTGTTGAAGATGAGGAACCAACAGGTCCTTATGGGGCTAAAGGTATTGGAGAGCCTGCTTTAATTCCAACTGCCCCTGCAATAATCAATGCAATTAAAGACTATACAGGTGTAAGGGTATATAAACTCCCGGCGGATATTGAGACATTGAAAATGAGTCTGGAGTCGGGAGTGCGGAGTCGGGAGTAATTAAAAATGTTAGTTGATGTTATACAAAAGTCGGGAGTACGGAGTCTGGAGTCGGGAGTAATTTGTTAATGAACTGTGCTCAATGAACAATGAAGAATAAAAAACTAACACTATCACCAACACTAACACTTATTTAGGCGAGAGGTACTGGGCTATAGATTATAGGAGGTTGTAGAGGTAGTTGAGGTTATAGATGTTGTAAAGGCTGTAAAAGTTGTAAAGGTTAATTGAGGTTAGTTGAAGTTAGTGAATAGAGAACAGTGAACTGTGATTAGTGATTAGTTATTAGTTATTAGCTATTAGCGATTGGTTTAACAACAACAAATAACTACAAATAACTATGAATAACTATGAATTACAATAACTTACAACAAATAACAATATTTTTTCGCATTTACGCATTCACGCATTTACGCATATACGAAATAAAACTCAGGAGGTTTTGAAATGGGAGATTTAATTATTAAAAATATTGGGGTAATTTTTACAGGAGATATTAATAATCCTGTTTCCACAAAAAAGGTTATAGTTATAAAAAATGGAATTATCAAAGAGATTACAGATGAAGTGCCTGCAAATACAGAAGGATTTAAAGTTATTGATGCAAATGGTATGACTGTTACTCCAGGATTAATTGATTCTCATGCTCATCCTGTTTTTGGAGATTTTACTCCAAGGCAGAAGATGTTGAATTTTATTGATTCATCTCTCCATGGAGGTGTTACAACAATCATTTCTGCAGGAGAAGTTCATCTTCCAGGAAGACCTAAAGATAAAATTGGCGCAAAAGCACTTGCAATTCTTGCATACAAGTCTTTTGAAAATGCAAGACCATCAGGAGTAAAGGTTTTAGGAGGTGGACTTATTCTTGAAAAGGGAATGACTGAAGAGGATTTTAAAGAACTTGCAGAAATTGGAATTAATCATGTTGGTGAAATAGGACTTGGGAGCGTAAAAGGTGGAGATGAAGCTGCAGAAATGGTTAAATTAGCAAAAAAGTATGGAATGACAGTTATGATGCATGTTGGAGGAACTTCAATCCCTGGAAGTTCAACAATTACCTATGAGGATGTTGTGATGGTTCAACCTGATGTTATGTGTCATTTAAATGGGGGACCAACTTCTATTTCTTATGAAAATGTTGAAAAATTAATAAAAGAAACTGATTTTACAATTGAGATTGTTCATTGTGGAAACATGAAAATGGCAATGAAAATTCTTGAGCTTGTTAATGAACTGAAATGCTATGATAGGGTTATTCTTGGAAATGATGCTCCTTCTGGAACAGGGGTTATCCCTCTTGGAATATTGAGAATGATTAATTTTGTATCATCAATTGGAGAAATTCCTGCTGAAATAGCAATATGTATGGCTACTGGAAACACAGCAAAGGTGTATAAATTGAACAGAGGAATTATTGCAGAGGGAAAAGAGGGAGATATTGTTATTATGGATTCTCCAATGGGTTCTGTTGGTAATGATGCAAAAACAGCAATAGAAGCAGGTGATATTCCTGGAGTTGCAGGAGTAATTATTGATGGAAATTTAGTTGTATCCAAAAGCAGAAATACTCCACCTTCTGTGAGGAAAATTTCATGATATATATAAATGATAATTGCAAAAAATGCGGAAACTGCGAAGAAATTTGTCTTGTTGATGCAATAAAGATTGGAGATAAAAGAGCTGAAATAGATAGTAGTAAATGCGTTGAGTGTGGCGCATGTGTAAAAGTATGTAAATTTAATGCAATAGAGCTTAAAAAGATAATAGAAGGAGTTGTTTGTGAAAACTGTCCAATCCAGTGCATAATTAAAGAACAGGGAATTGGAGCATGTCAGAGGTATAAGAATGAAAATGGAGAGATTAAAAGAATACGAAGGGTTGTGTCTTATGAAGAGATAGAATCAATTGTAAGAGAGATAAATACTCCAGAGATAGATAAACCTCTTATTACAGGAATTGGAGCTGGGACAACATATCCTGATTTTAAACCATCTCCTCTAATAGTTAAAGGTCTTGTAAATGGAGTTGATGTGGTTACTGTTGTTACAGAAGCTCCTTTGAGCTACAGCGGGATAACATTAAAAATTGATACAGACAGATTTATAGGAAATGAGGGGAAAAAGGTTTACATTATTTCAAAAGGGAAAAAATATGCAGGTCATGTGTGCAGAGAAGAGTATGGTTCTAAAATGATTTCAATAGGTGGGGTTAATATACTTACTGGCAAAGATGGATTGTGGGTGGCAAAGTTTATCTTTGATATTTTAAGAGGCAAAAGGAGAAAAATAGTTGTTGAAGATGGAGCAGAGATTGAGGTTAAATTGAATGAAGCTCCTGTTATTAATGGAGAAAAGGACAAAATAATGAGAATTGGATGTGGAAGCGCAACACTTGGTTTATTTGCTCCATATTTGAAAGAACTTGCTGATGAGGTAATTGTTCTTGATGGACATATTGTTGGATTGCTTACAGAACATGCTGCAGGAAGGGCTCTTGGATTAAAATATTCAGGAATTAAATTAAATGCATTTAAAAGTACTCCTGGAAGATATTTTGTTGAAAAAGGAGATGGATGGGGTGGAACAAATATAAAAGACCCTCTAAAAATTGTTAATATGGCGGATTCAGATTTAGATGAGGGATTAACTCTGTTAATCCTTGATACAACTGCAACGAATTATGCTTTTTATAAATTTGAAAAAGGAGAATTTAAAGAGGTTGAGCCAACAGATAAGATTAAAAATTTTATAAAATTAATGAGAGAAAATTGTGAAAAGTCAAAAGTTACAGCAACTTTTTCAGGTGGAGTTGGCGGGTCTGCAAGAGCAGGAGTTACTAAAAATCCAATAAAGTTAACTCAAGCTGTTCATTCTAATGATGTGAGATTAACAATTGGTGGAGCAAAACCATTTATATATCCAGGTGGTGGAATAAATTTTATTGTTGACTTAAATAAGGTTTTACATGGAAGTATATATTTAAGCCCTACCCCTTCATTTATTGTGCCTGTTGAATTCACAATGACTGAAAAAACATTTAAAGAGATTGGCGGGCATATAGATTATGTTGTTGAACTTAGAAGATAAGGGAACTTTTATTCAAATTGGACCTGCAAATTTAGTTGTTAATGTGAAAAAAAATGGGAAAAACCTTAAAGAGGCAGAAGAGGGATGTGTTGAAAAGATAAAAGAGATTTTTGCTGAACTCACAATGTTTAAAGATATGTTAAAATTAAAAGCATGTTATCTGAATTTAAATAATAAAAAGATTCCAGATGTTATTTTTAAAACAGTTAGCAGTGCAAAGTTTATTGATGAAAAAGAGTTAACTCCAATGAGTGCAGTGGCAGGAGCTGTTGCTGAGACTGTTTTAGAATGGATTAAGGACAAATTTGAATATGAGACTATAACAGTTAATAATGGTGGAGATATTGCCATTGATTTTAACGATAGAATAAGTTTGCAGGTTGCAAATTTGAAAAAATTTTTAATTGTAAACAACAGCATAAAAGGTATTGCTACAAGTGGTTTTGGAGGAATTAGTTTGTCTAAGGGAATAGCTGACAATGTAACTGTATTTGCAAAAAGTGCTTCAATTGCTGATGCAGCAGCTACTTTTATTGCAAATAATGTTAGGTTGGAAAAATGCAATTCTGTGGATTACTGTTTTGCAGAAGAAATTATTGATAATTGTGATATTGAGGGAGAATTGGTTGTTAAAGATATTAAAAAAATTTCAGATAATGAAATAATTTATGCTCTTAAAAATGGGCTAAGGTATGCTGAAAAATTGGTTAATGATAATAAAATCTTTGGAGCAATTTTAAATAAAGGGAAATTTTATTATTTTACAAGGGGATTGAAAAATTTTATCAGGGAGGTTTAAGATGATAAAAATAATAAAATATTTTTTAATTTATGAAGAAATTCTTGAAGAACAGGGGAAAAAACTTGAAAAGCCATTAAAAAAGGTTGCTTCTGGTGTTGTTATAAAAAATCCATTTGCAGGAAAGTATGTTGAAGATTTAACAGAATTAATGGATTTTGGCGAAAAGATGGGAGATGAGCTTGCTAAAAAAGC
>JALVYZ010000471.1 GCA_027037705.1 bacterium
CAATAGGTCAGATAAAAAGGTTTGAACTCACATCATTAATAATAGAGTCATCAAACGAGGAAATTATTATTCCAAATGATGTGGCAATAGAAACAATATTAAAAAAAATGAGGAGGGGATAGCAATGAAAAGAAGAAAATTTTTATTATTTTTAATTTTAATTTTTATTTTTCCTCATTTTTGCTGGGGTAGCACCGAAGATAAAAGAGTATTGGCTGCCATCAAAGTTTTATCCAAAGTTATGAAAGGTCCAGAAGGTAAAGCTCCAAGATATTTATTGGCACATTCAAGAGGTGTTCTGATTTTACCAGGAGTAAAAAAAATTGGATTCATTGCTGGAGTTAAAAGAGGAAAAGGAATTATAGTCCTCAAGGATAAAAATAATAACTGGCTACCTCCATCATTTATATCAATTCATGGTGGAAGTTTTGGTTTTCAAATAGGAGCAAAATCTTCAGATATTCTCATAATTCTTATGACTGATAAGGCGGTAAAACAATTTTCAAAAAATAAAATTAAACTCGGAGCAGATATTGGAATAGCTGCAGGACCTGTTGGTAAGGAAATTGGAATTTCTCAGGAGAATTTATTTAAAGTAGATGCATTTTCATATGTATATGAAAAAGGATTATTTGCTGGAGCTATTCTTTCAGGTTCAGTAATATCACAGGATGAAAACGCAAATGCTAATTTTTATGGCGAAAAAATTACATTAAACGATATTATTAATGGAAGAAAAGTTAAATTACCACCAGTGGCAGTAGAACTTTTAAATACCTTAAAGAATTTTTGCGAAAATAAAGGAACCCCATAAAAGGGGTTCTATCTTTACTATTAATTAAACTTAGTATAATCAATTTTTCCACGCTAATTAAAAAAATTATTTCGAATTAGCATGGATTTTTGTGAAATTTAAAAAAATCTTATAAATGAAAAGTAGTAAAAAGTTATAATATTCAAAGTTATATTTTTCAATAAATTTAGTTACATTGCAGCACACTTCTAATTTTTTGGATTAATTTAATAGGTGTAATAGGTTTAGATAAGTTATAAATTTCCTTTTCAAACTCACCATTTTGGGTAATTACATTCTCTGTGTAACCTGACATGAAAATTATTTTAATATCTGGTCTCTCTTTTTTTATTATTTCTGCAAGCTGTCGACCATTCATATATGGCATTACTATATCAGTAAGTAATAGATGAATGTCACCCTTATATTTTCGTATAATATCAATAGCTTCTCTCCCTGAATTAGCTATAAGACAATTGTACCCAAGCGGTTTCAAAATGTCTAAAATAAATTGACATATGGAATGATCATCATCAACAATCAGTATTGTTTCGTTTCCCTGTAATATTTCTCCATTTCCTGTTTTACTCTCTTCATTTTCTGGAATTTTATCACTTGCTGGAAAATATATTTTAAAAGTTGTTCCCTTGTTTTTTTCACTATAAACAAAAATATAGCCATTATGCTGTTTAACTATCCCATATACAATTGATAACCCAAGTCCTGTCCCTCTACCAAGCTCTTTGGTGGTAAAAAATGGTTCAAAAATTTTTGCAGTAACCTCTTCATCCATACCTTCTCCAGAATCGCTAATTGTTAAAAGAACATATTTTCCTGGCTTAACTTCGACATTTTTAT
>JALVYZ010000472.1 GCA_027037705.1 bacterium
ACTAATCTTGGAGGCGTATAGTCTTTTAAAAATGTTAAAAGACGCTGGTAATAATTTTCAGGAGAATAAATAGTATTAACTATCTTGAGATATCCTTTAATAAGTTTTTCTTTATCTATTTTAGGAACAAAATTTATTGCAATGTCAGTGTTATTCCTGACAAAATCTTCTAACAATCTATTTTCAGCTTTGAGTCTTTCATAAAGTTTTGTCCCTGGTGGAGCTATTAAAAGGCCAACCATTGCTGTCATAATGCCACTTTCCTGAATAAAATTTATTTGATGGTCAAAAATATCTGGAGGGTCATTATCAAAACCTACTATGAATCCAGCTTGCACCTGAAGTCCTTTTTTATGAAGTTTTTTAACTGATTTTATTAAATCTCTTTTAACATTTTGATACTTTTTAACTTCAATTAAACTTTCTTGATTTGGAGTTTCAATTCCAATAAATACAGTGTCAAAACCAGCTTCAATCATTAAATCAATCATTTCATCATCATCTGATAAATTAATTGAGGCTTGAGTAAAAAGCTCAAATGGATAATTTCGTTCTTTCATCCATTTAATTAAAGCAGGTAAAAGATCATTCTTTACTTTCTTTTTAGCAGCAATAAAATTGTCATCTACAAAAAAAACACCACCTCTCCATCCAAGCTCATAAATTTTATTTAGTTCATTTATAATTTGCTCTGTGGTTTTAGTTCTTATTTTGTGTCCAAAAAGAGATGTAACATTACAAAATTCACAATTAAATGGACAACCACGAGAAAATTGAATACACATACTTGCATATTCATTAATATTTCCTACTAATTCCCATTTAGGGATAGGAGATAATGTCATATCTGCATATTCAGAACTTATATATACCTTTTTTGGCTTCCTATTTTTTAAATCATTAATAAATTCTGGTATGGTTATTTCCCCTTCTCCTAAAAATAAGTAATCTATATTATTGAACTTTTCAGGTTCTACATTAAAGAGAGGCCCTCCTCCTGCAACTTTAACTCCAAATTCTTTACATCTTTTAATAATTTCATTAGCTGAATCTATCTGTATAGACATTGCACTAATAATCACAAGGTCAGCCCATTTTATCTGTTCATCAGTTAATTTAGTGATATTTAAATCTATTAATTTTATAGACCATTCTGAAGGAAGCATTGAGGCTATAGTTAACAATCCTAAAGGTGGGAAACTTGATTTTTTGTTAATAAATTCCAGAGCGTATTCAAAGCTCCAGAAAGTTTTTGGATATTTAGGATAAATTAGTAATACATTCATTGTTATTTTTTATATATTAAAAATCTTTTTTAAAACATTCTCTACCTCTGTCTTTGTTAGATTCAATTCCTGAAAGTTTTTTAAGTTAATACTTGGCTCATGCAAAATTCTATGAACAATTACATTAACCATTTGATTAATTATTTCTTTTTCTTTATCTCCAATACCATTAAGCCTTTTAAAGTATTTATTTTTTTCTTCTTCTGCAATTTTCTCAAATTTTTCCCTGAATTCCACAATTAATGGAGTAATATCAAGAGATTCAAGCCATTTCAAAAATTTTTGAGCTTCTTGAGCAACAATAATTTCAGCTTTCTCTGCTTCATTTTTTCTTGCTAATATATTTCTTTCAACTATATCTTTTA
>JALVYZ010000473.1 GCA_027037705.1 bacterium
CTATTTTAAACCCAATTCCTTCTTCTCCTATTAATTCGCTTTTTGAAATTCTAACATTATCAAGTTTAACATTCCCACATGGAATTCCTCTCATTCCTATTTTTTCATAAGTTGAAATAATTTTAAAACCATCTAAATTTTTATCTACAATAAAACAACTCATTCCCCTTGAACCTTTTTCAGGCTCTGTTTTAAAAAACATTGTATAATAATCAGATTTTCCAACATTTGTAATAAAACTTTTAATACCATTTAAAATATAGTCTTTCCCATCTTTTAATGCTGTTGCTTCAATACTTGCAGCATCAGATCCAGCTTTTGGTTCTGTTATACTAAATGCAAAAAGCTTTCTATTATCTATAACCTCTTTAAAATATTTATTTTTTTGTTCTTCAGAACCATAAAAAATTACAGGTAATAAGCCAACTGTATGACAAATAATTAACAATCCAATTGATGCTGAATATTTAGAAATTGTATATAAAGCTTGAGAGAAATGAAGCAAAGATAATCCTTCCCCTCCATATTCTCGAGGAATTAAAAGTGAGAATAATTTTAAATCATGCATTTTCTCACAGGTGTCAACAGGAAATTCATCTGTTAAATCTAATTTTTTTGCAATTTTAGCAACTTCGTTTTCAGAAAACTCTTTAATTTTATCAAGAAATTCTTTATTTTCAAATTCATCAATATCAACTAAAAGCTTTTCCTCTCTATGTGTACTCATATTTTCCCCCTAACCGAAATTAACATTCTTATAATTAAATAATTATCTCTTGTCAAAGTAAAAATTTTTAAGTAAAAAAGAAATTATGAATTATAGAAGAAAATACTATGATTTATTTTCAAAATTTTATGACGATTTTATAAAACTACACTCAAAGGATAAAAATGAGGAATTAAGAAAATTTTTTGTTGAACAAACTAAGTTAGAAAATAATCAAATTGTACTTGACTTATGTTGTGGTACTGGAAGTAATTTTATACATTTTAAAAATAAAGCTCCAAAAGGATTTTTTGTTGGAATAGATTTTTCATATGGGATGTTAATTCAAGCAAAGAAAAAATTCAATAATGCTAATCTTGTTTTAGGAGATGTAGCTTTTTTACCATTTAAAGATAATACATTTGATATTATAACATATACTTTTGCATTTTATGAATTAAAAGGTGAAAAGGTACATAAAACTCTTTTAGAAATTAAAAGAGTTTTAAAAGATAATGGCAAACTTTTAATTATGGAACATGAAATTCCCAAAAATTCACTTACAAAATTACTTTATTATATTAGATTGGCAACAATGGGTTTAAAAAAAGCAAAAACAATCATCTCTCACGAACAAGAACTCTTACAAAAATTCTTTCCAAATGTGAAAAAGATTATTTCTCCTTCAAAAAAATCAAAAATTTTTATTTGTCAGAAGGAGTGTTAATAGTACCTGCACAATGAGCACCTTCTGTTGTCCTGTCATCAAAAATTTGGAAATTTTTACTTCCACAATTAGGACATTCTTTAATATTTCCCTTTTCTTCAATTGATACATGCTTTTGATAATCACAGTCACTACATAAAATTTGCCAAGCCATTTTTATCCCTCCTTTTTATATTATTGCTGGTGTTGGCGACTATAAAATATCACCAACACCGAA
>JALVYZ010000474.1 GCA_027037705.1 bacterium
ATGGTAAAACAATATCATCAACTTCAATTAAATCTCCAAAAATTCCTCCATTGCCAACTTCGTTTTCCCATATATTTCTTCTAAAATAGCTCATTGTCATTGGAGGTTTATGTCTTTCTGCTCTTTCTTCTGGAGTATATGGTACAAGTTTTCTCCATTCATCTATATCTTTAGTTAATTCATCGTAATATTTTTCTTTTTGAATGGCTTTTAAATAATCTTTCATATTTTCAGTAAGCCATTTCCAATCATTTTCATCTAAATTTTCACAATGAACATCTTTTTCGCTCCAACCATAAGCTTTACCTCTAAAATATATTAATCCTCCAACCATCCCAACACATGGCCTGTATCCTAATATATTATCAGGATTTCTTGGAATTACACCACAAACAACTGCGATTCCACCAGCTTTAAATTCAGCAAAGGAATCTCCCACATCTCTAAAATACCATGATTGTAATGGTTCAAATCTTGGATTCTGTTTTGTCATTGTATCACATCTTGCACCACCACTTCCTTGTACATACAGTATCCCCTGTGCACCAGCATTATGTGCACCATTTGTCACATCACCTAAAACTGTAATTTTAGCCCCTGTATTTAACCATCCAGTGTCATCACTGCAAGAACCGTGGACTATGATTTCTGTTCCAAAAGTTCCCATGCTTCCCAATCTTTGCCCAGGAGCTCCAAAAACTTCCACAAGCACATCTTCTTTTTTAAAGAAAAGTCTTCCTCCAATTCCATGTTGACCATTTGCATATATTTTTAAATGAGTGTAACCATCTTTTACGCTTTTTTGAATCTGCTCTTCTAAATCTTTTGAGCTTACTCTTTTTCCATCAACTGTTCCGTGAATTTCAATAACTTTTGCCATTTAAAAACCCCTTTTTGTAGTTTTAACAAGCATAATCTATTTTTAATCTATCTGCTATTGCTTTATCATCAGCACTTAAACCATCACTCATTCCTATTGGTAATTGAGTGCTTCTACCCATTGGAGCAAATATTTTTTTGAGTTCCATATTAGCAGATTTAAATACATCAACCACTCTTTCAGCAACTTTTTCAGGATCAAGCCTTTTATAAAGCTTTGGGTTTTGAGTTGTTATTCCTTTTGGACACTTACCAATGTTACATACATTACATCTATTATATTCATCTCCAAGGCATCCAGCTGCAGCTTGCATTATATATTTCCCAATTGATACAGCACTTGCTCCAAGCATAATTAAAGCAGCTGCATTTGCAGCTAAGTTTCCTGTTTTACCCACTCCGCCTGCAGCAATAAGAGGGAGTTCGTTTTGTTTCCCTGATGCAACTAAATCTAAATAACAATCTCTTATATTTGAAGCAATTGGATGTCCCATTTTATCCATTGATACATTGTAAGCTGCACCTGTTCCTCCGTCTTCTCCATCAATTGATAATGCAGAAGCAAATGGGTTTCTCGCTAAGTTATTTAAAACTGCTTTTGCAGTTTTTGTTCCAGAAATTTTTGGATAAACTGGCACTCTAAAACCAAAAACCATACTCATTGATGTAATCATTTTTGCAACAGCTTCTTCAATTGAATATTTTGTTTGATGTGTTGGAGGGCTTGGTAAATCAACATTTGTTGGAACACCTCTAATCTTCGCAATTAATGGTAGAACCTTTTGAGCCATTAACAATCCGCCATCACCAGGTTTTGCCCCCTGACCATATTTAATCTCAATACCAGCAGGATCTTCTTTCATGTGTGGAACTGCATGTAATATTTCATCCCAACCAAAGTATCCTGACGCAATTTGTAAGATCATATATTTAATAAATCTTGATTTTAATAATCTTGGAGGAACACCACCTTCTCCTGAACACATTACAACTGGAATATTCTCTACTTCATTTAAGTAAGCAACTCCCATCATTAATCCTTCCCACATCCTTGGAGAAAGGGCTCCCATAGACATGGAACCAATCATTATTGGAAAAATTTCTCTAACTGGAGGAACAAAAACAGTATCATCAACAAGTAATGTTTCATCCTCTTTCCTGATCTTTAGAGGCAATTTTTCTGCTGGTAAAATTCTTCCAATATAGGTTCTTATATAAAACTCATGTCTTTGAGCATCTAAAGCAGGGTCAGTCAACATAGAGATTCTTGTAAATTTGAGTCTATCTAAAGTTGATATTGATGGATCATTTCTTCTTCCACCTCTTCTATAAGGATATCCACCTCTATTTTTATGAATTAAGAATTTATTCTGAGGATTATATTCTGGCATAATTGCATCATTAGGACATACCATATTGCACATATTACAACCTGTACACCATCTTTCCACATCAGTAACCTGTTTTATACCACTGAAAACCTTAAAAACAGGTGAAGGTGTAGGAATAGGCCCTTCACTTATTACAATTCTTTGTTTGAAAACTGCTGGTTCAATAGCTTTTGTAGGACATACAGCAGTACATTTACCACATCTTGTACATTTTGCAGGATCCCATCTTATTATATATGGTAACTCTTTTAATGATAACTGATGGTTGTAGTCTGGCCTAATTTTTGATTCCATATTTTTATCTCCTTAGCTCCTGGTTTTACATAAACAAAATCGTATTTCATAGGGAATACATCTTTTGTAGTATCCCTATCTGGAATAGCTGATGTTAATCCACAAACTTCAGACATAAGACCTATTTTACCTCTTACTCCACCAACTACTCCTGGTCTTAATTTTTTTGTATCTTGAACCATAAATACAGTGTTATCTCTATCGCATCCAATTACACAGTTAGGTCCATCTATTGTTAACATTCTTAAAGATTTAACCATTAATCTCAATGTTTCTATGTCTTCTCTATTGCATGAGTCTAATTCGTGTGGGTACATTGGAGTAATTACATCTTTATAATATTTTAATGGATAATTTAAAATATGTCTTGTATAATGAAGTATATGTGCAAAAACTTCACTGTCACTATTATATCCAATATATCCTGGAAATTTTCTGCTCATTAAAAACTCTTTAATTGGGACAAATGCTGTGTTCTCACCGTTTGTCATTGTAAAAAATCCTTGGATAAAGAATGGATGACATGCATATAAATTAATTGCATAATTTGTATTTTGTCTTCCTTGAGCAAAAATAATTTTTGCTTTTAATGATTCATTATGATCAAGACCAAAAAATAATCCAACTTCAAGAGGATCTCCTACTTCTTTTAATGTTATTGTATCTGGCCAAAAAGAAAAAACTGTTATTGATTCATCTTTTTCTCCCAATTTTCTTAGTTCTAATCTTGTTTGTAAAAGAAAATCTTCTTTTTCTTTTTGAGATTTATCTTTCATATAATCAGGATATTCGTACGCTTTTACAATGTAGTGGTCTCTTGGAGTAATTTCCATCCATGGTTCAATTTTTGTCTTAGGCTCCCATCTGTATTTTACTTCAAATCCTTTAGAGCTCATGTATTCTTTTAAAACTTCATAACCTTTGTTTGATGTAATACATGATAAAATAGGATAATCTTTTAAATCATGAAATTCACCGCCAAGGTCTCTTAAAATTAATCCAAGTCCAGAGCCATCGTGTCCTTCTTTCATTGTTTCTAAGGCTAAAATATTTTCAAATGGTGAAAAATAATCTTCTGATACAATAGCAGCAAGTCTGCACATTTATCTAACTCCTTAGTTTTATTGAAAAGGGAAAATCCTATAACATATTCTAAAAAATTTTTGCAAGTTTTTTTTCAACAATTTCACATATTATATGAATTAAGGTTATATGGACTTCTTGAATTCTTGGAGTAGAATTTTCTTTGATGATTAATGGATAATCAACATAATTTTTTGCAATTCCTCCATCTTTTCCAAGGAGTCCCACATTAATTGTACCAATTTTTTTGCCTGCATCAAATGCTTTAATTATATTTTTAGAGTTGCCAGACGTTGTGATACCAAATAAAATATCTCCTTTTTTTGCAAGAGCTATTACTTGTTTTTCAAAGATTTCATCAAAAGAATAATCATTACCTATAGATGTTAAAACTGAAGTGTCAGTGGATAATGAAATAGCAGGAAGAGGTTTTCTATCCATTAAAAATTTATTGATAAATTCACCTGCAAAATGTTGTGCGTCAGCTGCACTTCCACCATTACCCATTATTAAAATTTTATTTCCATTTTTTATTGCTTTAATTATTTTATCAATAACTTCTTCAAGATTTAACCATAGAAATTTATCTTGAAGTATATTTTGTTTTATTAATATAGATTTTTTAAAAATTTCTTTAATCTCCATGAATGGCTCCTAAATAATATAATTTTTTAACTTTAACACATTTTATAAATACTTTCAATTCTTAGATAAATATTAGTTTTCCTCTTTTTAAAGAAAGATTAATGAAGAACTATTTTCTTAGAATTCTTTTATCTCCAATTCTAACAGTTATCTTTAATTTATCAAAATATTCAAGTAAAGGGATTAAATATTTTCGTGAAGTATTAACAATTGATTTAAATTCTTTTATTGTAATTTCTTTATTCTTTTCTAAATAATTAATTAAATCATTCTTTATTTTTTCAAAAAGACTTTTTTCAAAATATATTTCAGGAGAGATTTTTTCAATTTTTCCCTCTTTAATTAAAATATTTAAATATTGAGTAAGTTCTTTTTCATCAATGTTAAATTTCATTGAAATTTCTTTTATTGTTGGAGGCTTAAATGCACCATTTCCTAAATCTTTATAAATTTTTTCTTTAATTTCAATTTTTTTATTATCAAGTTTTATTTTAAAATCTTTTAATTTTATCGATTTCTCTTCAATTTCAATTTTTTCTTCTTTTATTAGCTCTTCTAATGCAGAATTATAAAGTTTGGGATTTAAATTTTCTGAAATCTTATTTTTTAATTCCTCTTTTGATATCCCAAATAGATGAGGATTTTTTTTATGAAATTCGTTTACAAATTTTATTATTTGACTTTTTAAAATTTCAAAATGTTTGGTATAAATATATTCGTTTTCATCAATTAATTTAATTTTATTTTTGTTTATAAGTTCAAATAATGTTTTTTCTAATTTTTCTTTAGGTATATTAAAGTTAGAAAGGATATCTTTAATAGAAGTTGTTTTTATCCCCCTAAAATCGAAAAAAGCATCTAATTTTATAAAAGAAGAATTATCTAATAATTTATTTAAAAAATCTTTAGATAATTTTTCTTTTTTTTCTAAACTAAATATAATTACTCCTCCCCCTAAAGTGTTTTTATCATCAAAACTTCTGATTATAAACCTATCTTCATTTAATACTACTGTTGGTCTTGAAAGGACAAAATATGCAAGAGATTTTTCTCCAGGTGATAAACTCTTTTTGTCTATTAGATGAATTTTTGCTGGAATTATATCTGTATTTACATGAAATTTTACAGTTATCCTTGAATTTATAGGTCTTTTATTTGAATCAAGATAAGTTAATTTTGTATAAATAAAATTTTTAAGTGAAAACCATCCTGGTTCGCATACAATACTTCCTCTTTCAATATCTTCTTTCTCAACGCCCTGTAAATTTAAAGCTGTTCTTTGCCCTGCATAAGCCTTTTCAACAGGTGAGGAATGGACATGAATATTTCTAATTTTTGAAGGAATCTCTTGAGGATAAATAACAACATTATCGCCAACTTTAATGCTTCCTGAAATTGTAGTACCAGTTACAACAGTTCCAAAACCCTTCAAACTAA
>JALVYZ010000475.1 GCA_027037705.1 bacterium
TGGATAATTATTCAATAGAAGTAATATACAAAAGACCTTTTGCTCCAGCCCTTTCAAGCTGGACTGTAAGTATCTTGCCAAAGCATTTATTAGAAGGAAAAAATTTATTAAATTCTCCTTTAAGAACTCATCCCATAGGAACAGGGCCATTTAAATTTAAAAAATGGGAAGTAGGTCAGAAAATTGAGCTTGCAGCAAATGATACATATTTTAATGGTAGGCCATATCTTGATGGTTACATTTATAGAGTGATTCCAGATAGTGCAACAATGTTTCTTGAGTTAAAAGCAGGTAAAGTTGATTTAATGGGATTAACTCCTGTACAATTTAAAAGACAGACTGAAACTAAATTTTTCAAGGAAAATTATAGAAAATTTTGCTATCCAACTTTTGTTTACACATATCTTGGTTTTAATTTAAAAAATAAACTATTTAAAGATAAAAAAATTCGTCAAGCAATAGCTTATGCAATAGATAAGGATGAGATAATCAATGTAGTTTTACTTGGGCTTGGTGTAAAAGCCACGGGGCCATACAGACCTGATATGTGGTATTATAACCCAAATGTTAAAAAATACCCATATAATCCTGAGAAAGCAAAAAAATTATTAGAAGAGGCTGGCTGGAGGGATGCAGATGGAGATGGGATTTTAGATAAAAACGGGAAAATTTTTGAATTTACAATAATAACTAATCAAGGGAATCTTAGTAGATTAAAAGCTGCTCAAATTATTCAAAAAAGACTTGGAGAAGTGGGGATTAAAGTAAAGATTAGAGTTATTGAATGGGCATCATTTATAAATGAATTTATTGATAAAAAAAGATTTGAAGCTGTAATTTTAGGTTGGAGTACAGGAATTGATCCAGATCAGTATGATATTTGGCATTCTTCTAAAACTGGACCTAAAGAGTTAAATTTTATTTCATTTAAAAATAAAGAAGTAGATAAATTATTAGAGCAAGGAAGATTAACATTTGATAGAGAAAAGAGGAAGAAGATATATTTTAAATTTCAAGAAATATTAGCAGAAGAACAACCATATGTTTTTTTGTATATCCCATATTCTCTTGTAATTGTACATAAAAGATTTAGGAATGTTAAATTAGCTCCTGCAGGAATAACTTATAATCTTGAAAAATGGTATGTCCCAAAATTTGAGCAGAAATATTAGAGGAGTATATGCGTTAATGCGTATATGCGTAAATGTGTAAATGAGTAGATGAGTAGATGAGTAGATGAGATACATAAACTCATTAACGCATTTTCGCATTAACAAATAAAGGAGGTGTGTTATGAAAAGATTTTTATCAATTTTACTGGTTTTATTATTGATTCCAGTTTTACTTATCGCAGGAAGGTATAAGAAAGAGTATAAATTAAGCTGTGTAGTGGGACCTAAATTGTATTGGGGAGAAGGTGCTTCTTTATTTGCAAAAATGGTTAAAGAGAGAACTCAGGGAAGGATTAATATTAAAGTTTATACAGCTGCATCATTGATGGCAGGAAAACAGACAAATGAGTTTTTAATTTTAAGAAGAGGAGTTGCTGATTTTGCTTTTGCTTCAACTATAAATTGGTCTTCTACAATTAAACAGTTAAATCTATTTAATTTGCCATTTCTCTTTCCTGATTATGCAGCGCTTGATAGAGTTACAGAAGGTTATGTTGGTGAAAAGTTAAAACAAATTATTAAGAAAAAAGGTGTTACAGTTCTCGCATGGGGAGAAAACGGATTTAGGGAAATTACAAATTCAAAAAGACCTATAGTAACACCAGCAGATTTAAAAGGATTAAAAATTAGAGTAGTTGGGACACCTATTTTTATTGATATAATGAAAGCTCTTGGAGCAAACCCAGTAAATATGAATTGGGGAGAAGCAAAAGTTGCATTTCAACAAGGTGTAGTAGATGGACAGGAAAATCCAATTGTGGGGATTGAAATTCCTGTTAAGATCTGGCAATTTCATAAATATATTACAGTATGGCATTATGTGATAGATCCACTTATGATGGCTGTAAACAATCAGGTATGGAATAGTTTTACTCCTGAGGATAGAGAAATTGTGAAACAAGCTGCGATTGAAGCATCATATTGGGAAAAAACAATGGTAAGAAAAGGTTTAATCCCGCCAGATTTAAGTGCACTTGACACATTAAAAAAACATGGAATGCATGTAACTGTTTTAACACCAGATCAAAGAGCAGAATTTAAAAAATTAACAAAACCTATTTATAAAAAATGGGTTCCAATTATTGGTGAAGATTTATATAAAGCTGCATTGAAAGCGATAAATTATAAAAATAAATAAGGCTGAAGATTTAAGGTGGAAGTTCTTTTATATGTTAGTTAAGGTTAGTTGATGTTAGTGAACGGGGAATAGTAATTAAAAGGCTGAAGGTGGAAGGAAGTAGATGCGTAGAGGAGAAAAGGAAGTATATGCGTAGATGAGTAGATGTGAAGATGCGAAAAGAAAAAGATGCGATATATCCAAATTGACATATGATGCATTTATATATTATCCCATTTACTCATTATCATATTTACGCATATAAATAAGGACGCATCCACGCATTAACGCATATACGCATTAACGAATCACAAGTATAAAGTTGAATTATGAAAGTAAAAGAAGAAAATCCAAATTTAAAAATTCAGAATTTAAAATTCTCAAAAGAGAATCCTAACAATAACACCAACACTACCACTAAACTTAAATGGTTTTTAGATAATTTGGAGGAGGTGCTTGGCGCCTCCCTTTTATTTTCCATGGCTTTACTTGCTTTTATTAATGTTATTACAAGGTATTTTATAAAGGTTTCATTTGCTCCAACTGAGGAGCTTGAAGTTAGTGGTCTTGTATATTTAACAATGCTTGGTGCAAGTGCAGCTTTTAAAAAAGATTTACATTTAAAGCTTATTTTTATTCATTCCAGATTAAATAAAAAAGCTCAAAAATATTTAAACATTTTTTCTTTAATAGTTAGTTTTTTACTATTTTCCACAATTGCATTTTTAAGTTATTTTCATATAAAAGATGAGATTGACCTACAAATTACAACAGAAGCATTAAATATCCCAGAATGGATTTATGTAATGGCTATCCCAATTGGATGTATTCTAATAAATATTAGGCTTATTCAAAAAATAATAAAAATCGTAAAATGGGATTAATTCTATTTGGACTATTTTTTATTTTACTAATAATTGGAGTTCCTATTGCAGTCGCAATAGGGGTTGCAGCAATTTTTGTAATCTGGAAAGCTCAACTTGGCATAACAATTGTATCTCCAAATTTTTATTCAGGGATTGCAAAGTTTCAACTTTTAGCAATTCCTTTATTTATTTTTGCTGGTTATATCTTTGAAAGATGCGGAATTTCTGAAAGACTTGTAAAATTTGCAGATGTAGTTGTTGGAAATAGAGTTGGAGCTCTTGCAATTGTTGCAGTTGCAGTATGCGTGTTTTTTGGTGGAATTTCTGGGTCAGGGCCTGCAGATGCTGCTGCAATTGGTGCTATTTTAATCCCAGCAATGGTGTCTGAAGGTTATAGTAAAGGGTTTACAGCTGCATTAATAGCAGGAGCTGGCTCTACTGCAATTGTTGTGCCTGTTAGTATTGCTTTAATTATTTATGGGGCATTAACCAATACTTCTATAACAACACTTTTTGCTGCAGGGATTATCCCTGGAATCATTGCAGGAATAGCTCTTGTTATACCAGCTTATTTAATATCTAAAAAAAGAGGCTATGGAAGAAAAAGAAAATTTGAAAGTATCTCATTTTTTAAGGCTTTTAAAGAAGCTTTTTGGGGATTACTTGCACCTGTCATAATTCTTGGGGGTATGTATGGAGGAGTCTTTACTCCAACAGAAGCAGCTGTAATAGCAGTATTTTATGGTTTATTTCTTGGTTTTATAGTTTACAGAACATTAACTTTTAAAAAATTCTATAAGATTTTAGTTGATGCTTCAAATTCAAGTGCAATTGTTATGCTAATAGTGACATTAGCTGGGTTGTTTTCATGGGCTGCAAGCACTCTTGGAACTCTTGATGCAATTTCTCATTATCTTTTGTCTTTAAGTAATAATGAATATGTTGTTCTTTTTTTCATAAATATTATTCTTTTTGTAGCTGGAATGATGATTGATGCAATTTCAATATATTATATATTTCTTCCAATATTTTTACCAATAATCTCACAATTTCACTGGAATCCAATATGGTTTGGAATTATTATGACATTTAACCTTGCGGTTGGTCAATTTACTCCACCAGTTGCAGTTAATCTTTATGTTACTACTCATCTTGCTGATATAAACATAGAAGAAACTTTTAAAGAGGTTATACCTTTTATTATTTCAATGCTAATAGCTCTTGCTATTTTAGTAGTATTTCCTCAAATTTCGCTGATTATTCCAAAAATATTTGGAATGTTGAGTTAATCAAAATCTCCTATAATATTTGGATTTTTCATTGAAAGTCTTTTAGCTTTATCTTCAACAGACTTTTTCATCTCATTTTTAAAATTATTTAATTTCAATTTTAATTCAGGATTATTCAATGATAGAATCTGAACTGCAAAAATTCCTGCATTTCTTGCGCCAGCTTTTCCAATAGCCATACATGCAACTGGAATCCCTCCAGGCATCTGAACTGTTGAATATAGCGCATCAACTCCATTTAAGGAAGTTGCAGAAATTGGAATTGCAATCACAGGAAGAGTTGTTTTTGCTGCTACTACTCCTGCAAGATGAGCAGCAGCTCCAGCTCCAACAATAAAAACTTTACAACCTTTTGCTTCTGAAAATTTTATCCATTTTTCGGTTCTTTCAGGTGTTCTATGTGCTGAAGTGACAGTTATAGCATAACTAATTCCAAATTTATCTAAAATACCAATAGTTTCTTCAATTATTGGAAAATCTGAATCACTTCCAATTAATATTGATACATCAAAATTTTTCATACAATTTCCCTCCAATTATTATAGTATTGGTGTTAGTGATAGTGTTGGAGATAATAATTTAGTATTTAAATATTGTCAAGAAATTTAAATTTAGTTATAGTCAAATTATGAATTCAATTTCTATTTGTTTGATTGTTAAAGATGAGCTTGAAAATTTAAAACAATTACTTCCATCTTTAAAGGAAATTGGTGATGAAATTATTGTTGTTGATACTGGTTCTATTGATGGAACTTATGAATATTTAATGAATCTGGATTTTATAAACTTATTTAAATTTCAATGGAAAGATGATTTTTCAAAAGCAAGAAATTTTAGCATTGAAAAAGCAACAAAAGATTTTGTATTATGGCTTGATGCTGATGACAGGATTATTAATCCTGAAAAGTTTATAGATTTAAAGAAAAAAATTGATAAAAACTCTGTTTATTTTATAAAGATTAAAAACTCTTCAGATGATACATTTTTTTATCAATTAAGATTATTTCCAAATTTTCAAGATATTAAATTTTATGGAAAAATTCATGAGCAAATTAACTTTAATCATAAAAAGTTTAATGTAAAATATATTGAAGAGCCAATAATTGTGCATGTAGGTTATGAGGATAGAGAAACTTTAATTAAAAAGCATAAAAGAAATATTAAAATACTAAATTCAATTGCAAATAAAACAGACTATGAAAAATTGCAACTTGCAGAAAGTTTAAAAATTATAGGAGATTACAATAATGCTTTAATTTTATTTAAAGAACTCATTAATTC
>JALVYZ010000476.1 GCA_027037705.1 bacterium
ATGTGAATAAAATTGCTTTGAAATATAAACTTGGTACTCCGATAATGCCTATTATAAATGCTCCTATTTTAGGAGTATTTGCAAAAATTTCAAAAACTTTAACCCTTGACTCATTAAAACAAGCAATCCCCAAATATGTTCCTGTAAAAATAGAAGAAAATTTAAACGCATTAGAAGAAGCTTATGACTTAGCATAAAGGAGTTAAAATGGAAACTATAGAATATCAAGATGTTGTATCAACTTATGATATAGAAAAACTCCCTATCTCTATAACTACAACTGAGGTAAATTTAACAGGCTCATGGAAATTTTTTAAACCTGAATTTAAAGAAAAAATTTCACCTTGTAGTGCTGCTTGTCCAAGCAACATTAATATTCCAAAATATATTTTTTATCTCTTAAAAAATGATATTGAAAAAGCTGTTGAGATCTTAAGAAGTGAAAATCCTTTTCCAGCAACTTGCGGAAGGGTCTGTCCTCATTTCTGTCAATATAGTTGCAATCGTGGAGAATATGATGGAGAAATCCAAATTAGGGAGATTGAAAAATTTTTGGGAGATTTTGCATTAAATTTCCCCTATAAAAAACCTGAAATAAAATTGAATAAAAAAGTTGCAATAATTGGAGGTGGTCCTGCTGGATTAAGCTGTGCTTATTTTTTAGCTAAAAATGGAGTAAATGTAACTATATTTGAAAAAGAAAACTTTTTAGGTGGTCTACTAATTTATGGAATACCTTCATATAGATTGCCTAAAAATATTGTAACTAAAGAAATCCAAAATATCTTAGATATTGGTAATATTGAAGTTAAATTAAATTCAAAAATTGATAGAGAAAATTTAAAAGAAATTTGCAATAATTTTGATTCAGTTTTTGTATCAGTTGGCCTTGGCAAAACAATTATTCCTGAAAATCTAAAAATTGATAAGAAATTCATTCTTTCAGGATATGAACTTTTGAAAGAAATAAATTTAAAAGATATTGAAATTAAAGGAAATGTTGCAATAATAGGTGGAGGTAATGTTGCAATAGATGTTGCAAGGTCTGTTTTAAGAAAAGGAGCTACACCAACGATAATTTATAGAAGAACGATAAATGAAATGCCAGCATTTCCTGATGAAGTAGAAGAGGCGATTGAAGAAAAAATTAAAATTATAGAAAAAAGAATCATTATTTCAAAAAAAATTGAAAATGATGAAGTTATTGTAAGATTGGGAGAAGTTAAAAATATAAAAAATGGAATAGTTGAGTATGAAAAAACAGATGAAATTTTAAAATTTAATAAAATAATAGTTGCAACAGGTCAAGACAAGGAATTTGAAATTGAAAATAGTGAAAAAATCTTTTCTGGTGGAGACTTTGAATATGGAGCCCGCACTGTAACAGATGCAATAGCATCAGGGAAGTTAAATGCATTTAAAATTATGGAAAAACTTGGATTAGAATCTAATCATTATTATAATAAAGATGAAAATTTTGTAAGAAGTAGAAAAGATTTTGATAAATTTGAAATTATACCATTTGAAAAAATTAATTTATTTTATTTTCCAAAATCAGAATCTTTAAAAATTGAAAAACTATCAATTGAAGAAAGAATAAATAATTTTAAAGAAATAAATAAAAAACCCTCGTTAGACTCAATTTTAAAAGAAGCGAAAAGATGTTTTAGTTGTGGGGTTTGCAATCTATGCAAAACTTGCTGGTTTAACTGTCCTGATATATGTGTAAGTGTCACAGATTCTGTTGACTTTGATTATGACCATTGCAAAGGATGTGGAGTATGTTCAGCTGAATGTCCAAGGGGGTTAATTGAAATGGTGGAGGATAAATAATGAAAAAAGAAATGCTTCTTGGAAGTGAAGCAATAGCCGAAGCTGTTAAAATGGCTAAACCTAAAGTAATACCTGCATATCCTATAACTCCACAAACTCATATAATTGAAGTTTTGTCTGAAATGGTAGACAAAGGTGAATTAAAAGCAAAATTTATTAGGGTAGAATCAGAATTATCAGCAGCAGCTGCTGCTCTTGGGGCTTCATCTGCGGGGGTTAGAACATTTACAGCAACAGCTTCACATGGATTAGCTTTAATGCACGAAATATTACATTGGATAGTTGGAGCAAGACTCCCAATTGTCTTATTGAATGGTAATAGAGCAATTGGATCTCCATGGAATATATGGACTGACCAAACAGACAGTATGACGCAACGAGATTTAGGATGGCTCCAATTGTATTGTGAAACTGCTCAGGAAGCTTTTGATTCAATTTTACAGGCTTTTTATGTTGCAGAAAAATTATTACTTCCTTTTATGGTAATGATAGATGGATTTATTCTTTCTCATACACTTGAACAGGTTGTATTACCTTCACAAGAAGATGTTGATACTTTTTTACCAGAATATAAACCTGAATATTTCCTAAATGTTGACAACCCAATGACATTTGGAGCTGCAGCTAAAGGTGATTTATTCTACTCATTAAGAAAAGATATACAAAAATCATTTGAAAGGTCATTTGATGTAATTGAAGAATGCCACAGAAAATTTAATTTAATTTTTAAAAGAAATTATAATTTAATAGAAAATATTTTAACAGAAGATGCAGAGATTGTTTTTGTTGTTGCTGGAGCGTTAACTGGAACAGTAAGGGTAGCTGTAGAACAATTAAGAGAAAAAGGGATAAAAGCAGGAATATTAAAAATAAGATATTTTAGACCATTTCCAAAAAAAGAAATTGTTGAAAGTTTAAAAAATGCAAATAAAATTATTGTCTTAAATAAATCTTTAAGTTTTGGAACATCTGGAACTATTACTCAAGAATTAAAAGATTCATTCTACTATTCAGAAAAAAAACCAGATATTTATGATTATATAATTTCTCTTGGTGGAAAAGATGTGTTTGTAGAAGATATAATTAATTTAGCAGAAAATATTGATAATTTAGATAAATATAAAATTTTATGGAGATAAATATGGATTTTAGAGAAGTTACTAAAGTAGAATATTTAAACCAAGGTGACTTTGCATGTCCAGGTTGTGGAGCAGGATTATCTATGAGACATGCTTTAAAAATTTTAGGAGAGAAAACAGTTATTGTAATGCCAGCTTGTTGTTGGTCAATAATTGCAGGTGGTCTTCCAACAACTGCATTACAGGTTCCTTTAATTCATGTACCATTTGCTGTTTCAGCTGCTGTTGCTTCAGGGATAAAAAATGCATATTTAGCTGAAGGAAAAGATGATATTAATGTTGTTGTATGGGCAGGAGATGGAGGTACATTTGATATTGGTTTACAAGCTTTAAGTGGTGCAGCAGAAAGAAGAGAGGATATTTTATATGTATGTTATGATAATGAAGCATACATGAATACTGGGATTCAAAAAAGCTCTGCAACACCTCCTGGTGCATGGACAACAACTACACCATTAGGCAACCCATTAGAATATGAAAAAAAGGATATTTTTAATATAGTTGTATCTCATAATCCCGCTTATGTAGCAACAGCCTGTATCGCTTATCCTGATGATTTTTATAAAAAATTTGAAAAAGCTAAAAATATTAAAGGATTCAAATTTATTCATCTTTTAAGTTCATGCCCTCCTGGATGGAAAGTTGATTCTCAAGATTCTTTAAAAGTAATGAGACTTGCTGTTGAAAGTGGAGTCTTTCTTCTAATGGAAAAAGAAGGAGAACTAGAAACAAAATTAACATACATTCCTGATAAATTCATTCCTGTAAAAGAATATTTTAAAATACAAGGGAGATACAGACATTTAGATGATGAATTTATAAAAAAAATTCAAGAAAGAATAGATAAGAGATTAAAGAAGTATTTATAAAAATAAATAAAAAATCATTAAAGTTTCTTTTTTTCCTTCCGATATAATAAACAAGATGAAACAACTAATGCTTGGTTTAATAATTAAATTAGTCTTTGCTTCAAATACATATGCGAAAACAGCTTATTATTCATATTCAGCATACTATAATGTAAACAAACTTTTAAAAACTAATTTTGAAAAACCTGTTGATGGGTATATTTTTAAAAAGAAATATTTTAAAGGAGTATTTATAAGACCTAAATATACTTCAAAATATGTAAAAGCTTCAAATTATGGTATTGTGATTTTCTCTGGTTTTTTAAAATATTATGGAAATGTTGTTATAATTAAACATAAAAATGATTATAAGACAATATATGCAAAATTAAAGAAAATATATGTAAAAAAAGGACAAAGAGTTAAAAAGAAACAAATAATTGGGCAAACCTACATTAATAAACCAATATATTTTGAAGTTAGAAAAGATATAAAACCAGTAAATGCTTATGCATTTCTCAAATAATCATCCAAAAAGATAAAAAATTCTTTTTCAATATTATCAACTGGTACTTTTTTTAAAATTTTTCCTTTTTTAAAAATAACTCCTATTTCCTTACTACCAGCAATACCTAAATCAGCTTCTTTTGCCTCTCCAGGTCCATTTACGACACAACCCATAACTGCTATTTTTACAGGTTTTTCTAAATATTTGTACTTCTTTTCAATTTTATTAGCTAACTTAACAACATCAATTTCAGTTCTTGCACATGTTGGACAAGAGATAATCTCTATTCCCCTTTTTCTGAGACCCAAAGAATACAATATTTTATAAGCCGTAAAAACTTCTTCCACAGGATCACCAGACAAAGAAACTCTAATAGTATCTCCAATCCCTAAATATAATAAGATCCCAAGCCCGACAGATGATTTAATTGTACCTGTTTTAATAGTCCCTGCTTCTGTTATTCCAATATGCAAGGGATATTCAAAAATTTTTGAAATTTTTTTGTATGCTTCAACAGTAGTGAGCACATCTGAGGATTTTAAAGAAATTTTGATTTTATAAAAGTTAAAATTCTCTAAAATTTTCACATTCTCAACGCAACTCTCCACTAATGCGTCAATACATGGCTCGCCATATTTTTCTAATATACTTTTTTTTATAGAACCTGAGTTAACTCCAACTCTTATTGGAATGTTATGTAATTTTGCACAATCAACAATTTTTTTTATTCTATTTTTATCTCCTATATTTCCTGGATTTATTCTAATTCCATTAGCACCATTTTCAATAGCCATAATAGCCAGTCTATAATTAAAATGAATATCAGCTATAATAGGAATTTTAACTCTTTCTTTAATGGACTTTATAGCCATAGAACTTTTTTTATCTGGAACAGACACTCTTACTATTTCACATCCACATTTTTCGAGTTTTCTAATTTGTCTTACTGTTTTTTCAATATCATATGTTGGAGTGTTTGTCATAGATTGTACAATAATAGGATTATTTCCCCCAATTTTTACATTTCCAACTTTAACTACTTTTGTTTTTTTTCTGATTATATTTGCATTCATCTTCTAAGTAGATTTATTAAGATTTGTAAAATAAAAACTCAACTCTTCTATTTTTAGCACGATTTTCAGGAGTTGTATTTGGAACCAAAGGACGAGTATCTGCATAACCTACAGCTTCCAACCTTTTAGGATTAATTTTATATTTTTCTATTAAATATTTAATTACCTGAACCGCCCTTGCTGCAGATAACTCCCAATTAGAGTCATATTTTGGTGATTTTATTGGAATGTTATCTGTATGTCCCATAACTTTTAATTTATAATCTGGATGTTCTTTTAAAATCTCTGCAATTTTATCAAGCAATGGTTTAACTTTTTTACTTATTACTGCTTTTCCAGGAGGAAATGAAATATCCCCTTTTAATCTCATTAAAACTCCATTTTTATTTATTTCAATCTCTATATATTTATCTAAACCTTTTTCTTTTGCACTTTCTTTAATTTTATCTCCTATTTCCATGTAATCTAACATTTTATTTTCCTGTTCTGAAAGTTGTACAGTAACAGGAGTTGTGGCTTTTGCTTCAAATTGACCAGTAGTCTGAGTTTGATACCCAAAAGCTTTCTCCATAGACCCCATCATTTGTTTAAATTTTATTATATCCATTGTTGAAAAAGATAATAATAAAACAAAAAATGTTAATAAAAGTGTACATAAATCAGAAAAAGTTGCAAACCAGCCTGGTAATCCTTCTTCACATGGAGGACATTCTTCTTCTGGACAAGAAATTTCTTTAGGAATATTTTCTTCTTCAGCCATCTATTTTTACTCCTCTGCTGGTTTTCTCATAGTTGGAGCTAAAAAAGCCTCTAATTTATTTCTTACTATCATTGGATTGTCGCCTTCCATTATTGAAATAACACCTTGCTTTATAATTTCCATTATAATTGCTTCTTCTTGAGATTTTTGTTCTAATTTTGTTTTAACTGGCACACCAAATACATTCGCAATTAATGCTCCATAAAAAGTTGTTAATAATGCTACAGCCATTGAAGGGCCAATGGCAGATGGATCACTTAAATTCTGTAACATTTGTACAAGCCCTATTAATGTTCCAATCATTCCAAAAGCAGGAGCCATTGCAGCTACAGTCCCAAAGATAGTCTGACCAGCTTGATGTCTTTGTTTCATAAATTTAATTTCTGTATCTAATATATCCTTTACTAAATTTGGTGCAGTACCATCAACAACCAACCTTATCCCCTTAGCTAAAAACTGATTTTCAATCTGAACATTTTCTAAAGCCAATATACTTTCTTTTCTTGCTTTTACAGCAAGTTCTACTATTTGCTCAATTAATTCTTGCGGTTTAGGTGGTGCTCCAAAAATAGATTTTAAGAATACTTTAATAGCCCCTATTACAGTTGGTAAAGGAAATGCAATTAACAATGAAGCAATTGTTCCACCAATTACAATGATTATAGAAGGGATATCAATAAATGCACCAAGTCCTGTCCCCATAATGATGGAAGTTAAAATTAAACCAAATGCCATTACAATACCAATTACCGTTGCAATATCCATATCTACTCCCTTAATCTTTTAATTCTTTAAAATTTATTTTTCCTTTTTCAAAATAAAACATTAATTTCCCATTAAGTTCATCTTTTATTTTTAAAGAATCTAATCCTACTTTAACTTCAACTCCTGGGAAAACTTTTTTAAAAATAAATATTTTTCCTCCTTTAAGTTCTGATTTTGTATTATCTTCTTCAATCTCTTTTTTTAATTTCTCTATTAAATTGTTTAATCTTTCTAAATTATTCAGTAACTGTATTCTTTTTTTATTTATATCTTCAATTTCTTTTTTTAACTCTTCTCTTTCTTCTTCTGTTCCTTTACCCTCCTCTAATACTTCATTTAAATATACTAAACTTTTATTTACATTTTCATATAATTCTTCTTTTTTCTCTTTTTTTTGCAATATTTCTTTTAATCTAAGATATTTGAAAGGATCTATTCCTACTTTTAAGAGAGTATAAGTTCCCCATTTTGACCCAACTATATTAGCCATAATATTTTGTTTTGCCAAAATATTTCCTCCAACAATATATCCTGGCTCTTCCACAATAATTTTTTCTCCTGAATATATATCGGAATGCATGCAAGATTTCTTTATATAAATAGTACCTTTACATTCTATTATTGAATTTTCTACAAAATTAGCTACAACCATTTTATCAGCTTTTATATAGCAATTTTTTTTACCCTGAATACCTATAATTCCTCCTTTTGTTATTACCTTTTCCCCTGCTGCTACTTTTGAATTATTTATATTTCCATTCACAAATATATTTTTTGCTTTTACTTCAAAGCCAGACTTTATTTCATTCTTTATAAATAAATCTCCCACAAAAAAAATGTTCCCTGTTGAAAAATCTACATTCTCAATTTCTAATTTATCAGTAATGTAAAATTTCCCATCTTTATCATAAATTTTTCCAGATATTTTTGCAAAAATTTTATTCCTATCATTTTGAGAGATATAAAAATCATCTGAAAATATAGAGATTGCTTCTTCATAAGTGTTATACAAAAATTCTGATTCTTCTTCTAAATTTTCATCCCCTTCTTTTATTATTTCTGCTACAAGCTGATCTTTTATAACATTTGGGATGTGGTAAATCTTCCTATAATTAATCTTTTCATTATCAAAGAACTCTTTTTTCTCTTTTAACTCAACATAAAATTTAATTGTATAGATAGCCATTTTATTGTAATGATTCTATAGCTTCATCTTCAGAATCATAAATTTCAAAAATTGAATATAATTGAATTTGTTTTAAAATATCTTTAACCTGTTTGTTTAAATTAATTAATTTCAACTGACCATCATCAAATTTTTTAACAGACTTTAAAATTTCTACCATTAAACCAATTCCAGAACTATCTATAAATTCAATATCCGAGAAATCTAAAATAATTTTATGAATATTTTTTTCCATTACTTCACGAAACTCATTCCTTAATTTTTCAACTTCTGAAACTATTAAATCTCCTTGTAATCTTAAAATTGCAATATTATTTTCAAAATCAGTAATTATATTTAAACTCATTTTATACCTCCTTATTTAAACATTCTTGTCACAAATTTCATTAAATACGCAATTTCCACAGTTTGGTTTTCTCGCTTTACATGTATATCTACCATGTAAAATAGCTGCTAATGAAAATTCTGTCCAATAATTTTTAGGAATTTTTTCCATTAAATCAAATTCTATTTTTTGTGGGTCATTCTCATTAGTTAGACCTAATCTTTTAGAAACTCTTTTCACATGGGTATCTACAATAATTACAGGCTTATTAAAACCTAATCCTAATATAACATTTGCAGTCTTTCTTCCAATTCCAGGCAACTCAACTAACTCTTCTAATGTTTCTGGAACTTTATTATTATATTTTTTAGCTAATATTTCACAACATTTTATTATGTTTTTAGCTTTATTTTTGTAATAATTAATTGATTTAATTTCTTCTGCTAAATTATCCTCTCCTAAATTAACATAATCTTCAGGAGTTTTTAATTTTTTAAATAAATTTTCTGTGACTTTATTAACTCTAACATCCTGCGCTTGTGCTGATAAGATCGTTGCTATTAAAAGTTCAAAAGGATTAGAAAAGTTTAATTCTATTTTAGGGTTGGGATATTTTTTTTTTAAAATCTCTTTTATTTTATCTACATCAGCCATTGAAAATATCTTTCAAAAATTTTATAATTTTGTTCTCTTTTCTTTGTGTTGGATAACATATATCAAAAATATAATATTTTTTTTTATCTTTTTCAAGTATTTTATAATCTAAATCAATAACAAAAATATTTTTAACTGTAACTTTATCATTAACTTTATAATTATTTAGTACTGATTGGATATGAACCTTTTGATTGGAATATAATAAATAATTGATTATATCTTTGATGTTATTATCTTTAACAGGAAAAATATAATTGTAACATTGAAATTTAAAAAAATAAAGAGAATCTATTTCTGAAAAATCATAATAAAATGTTTCTAATGAGTAATTTTTTAGAGATTGTATACTAACAACTAAAATTTTTTTACTATGTAAGAAAGGAGTAAATGTAATAAATAATAAAAAAATTATATAAAAAAAAATTTTTTTCATGATTTTAAAAATTTTAATGGATCAATATGTTTATTATTTATAACTACTTCAAAGTGTAAGTGAGGTCCTGTAGTTCTCCCTGTAGATCCTACTTTTGCTATTATTTGTCCTTTTATAACAACATCTCCTTTTTTCACAAGCAATTCACTATTATGAGCATATTTTGTTTCTAAATTTCCATTTTTTATTATAACAATATTTCCATATCCTCTCATCCAGCCACTATAAATTACTTCCCCATTCATTACAGACTTTACAGGAGTTCCAATTGGAGCTGCTATATCAACTCCTTCATGAAATCTTATTTTTTTTGTTATAGGATCAACTCTCATCCCAAATTTTGATGTAATAGTTCCATTTACAGGAAATTTAAAGCTTCTTGAAATATTACTTAAGTTTAAATAAATTTTTTGCCCAGGATAAATTAAGTCAGGATCTGTTATATTATTATCATTTGCTATTTTTTTTACAATTGAAATTAAGTCTGATTTTGTTAAAATCATACCATTACTATATGCTTCTTTTTCAACAATTTTTGTTAAAGTATCTCCTTTTTTTACAATATAAATATTTACAATTTTATCAAATTCTTTGGATAAAACTTTTGAAAAATTAAATTTATGAGTTTTATCTTTTTTGGTTTTATCTAAAATTAATCCTTCAGAAGTTACATTATATACATCTGAAATAATCATCTTTCCTCTCAGTTATAATTAAATTAAAAAGGCCATAATAAATTTAATATCTTAGAACCCCATCCAGTTTTCTGCTTTGCTGCTAATACTCCTTTTCCACTATATTCTATTTGAACATCAGCTATATATTTAGAATCTACTGTATTATCAAATCTAATATCATCAGGTCTTACAATACCAGTTATATAAATATATTGCTTTTCTCCATTAATTGTTAAATATTTTCTTCCAGCAATCCTTAAATTACCATTTGGTAATATATCTATTATTCTTGCAGAAATTATTGCTTTCATTTTATTACTTCTTGAAGTTTTCCCTTTACCACTGAATTTATTTGATCTACTATTTTTTATAAAAGTACTCCAGTCTCTACTCCATTTAGATGCATTTTTCCCTCCTATATAAGGGAATGAATATGAATCTTCATTTTTTCCATTAATATCTGTATTTGCTTCTCCAACTGCACTAATATCTTCATTAATAACAATGGTTACAATATCTCCAAGATAATGAGCTTTTCTATCTTCAAATAATTTTCCTTTTCTAACATTATCTCCAGGCCATAAAGACCCCTCAGACTGATGCTCAGGAGCTTTATAATTAACTTTTGTGTTAAAAATTTCTGGATTAATAGACTTTATTTTAACGTTTTGTTTTTGATTTGCACAGCTAAATAAAAAAATAGATATGATTAATCCTATAAAAATTCTAACCATTTCTTCCTCCTGAAAGTTTTTATTTTAAAATTAGCAAAGAATGTGCCGTTCTAAATTTCAGGTTTTAATATAACAAATTCATTACTTTTAGCATTCATAATGACTTTTACTGGATTATTAAACTTTATTACTTTTACAAATTTCTTTGAAATTTCAGGAGGTTGTCTTTTTAACCATTCCCAGTCAATAAAAGAAGAGCCTTTTTTACGATAAGGGATATTAAAATATCCAATATTCAAAGAAATGACATTATGCATGAAATGTGTTCCTTGAGATGGATCAATGTCAAAATTCTCTAAACCAGCTTCCACTATAACTTTAGCCATATTAATATCATTCCAGTCAACTGGGATCCCTAAAAATCTATCACGAGTCCCCCAACGACCAATTCCAATTAAAATATATCTTTCATCATTTTGAACGAAATTTTTATTTATTTCTGAAATTTCATTTTTTATTTCCAGTGTTTTTGAATTGTCAAAATTATCAGGGTCAACATATACTATTGAATATAAATTTTTGACAGTTCCATGCCCTATCCCATAATTTGAAAATATAATCATTTTATCTTTGTCTAAAATGTCAATTTTTTCAATATTTACTTCTTCATAAGAAGTCATAGGTCGAACCTGAAGAACATTAAATTTTACTCTCTCTTGAATATCTACTGCAAATTCAATCTCCACTTCACTTCCTAAAGCAATTTTTGAAATAGAAAGTAATTCTGTTAAAATTTCATTTAATGGGAAAAGATTATATTTTATAATATTTGCAAAATCTATTACAACTGGGCCATCGCCTCTTAATCCAGGAAGTAATCTCTGATTTTGATAATCATAAGTTGATGCCACATAAGACAAAGTTCCATGGGATTTAGCTTTATCTATTGATAGTTGTTTTATATATGAATGAAAGTCTCTAACATTAATATTACTCTCTAAATCGAGAGCATAAAAATGGGATTGACTCATTTTAATTAATTCATCTAATTCAAAATAGTTAGCTTCTGGATAAGCAGGACAAAATTTAAATGTTTTCTCTCCTTCAACTACATATTCCCCTAAACCAAGAGCTAAATGAACAATTCCATCTTCATTTTTCATGTAAGATATTGGATAAAAGTTATAACTTTGCAACACTCCAGAAATATTTGGATAAAAATATCGGTCATGTTTACTTCCTGTTAGCTCCTGAATAATTATAGCCATTTTTTCTTCTTCTATATTTAAGTTTAGATTTTTAACATAAGCCCTCGCCTTTTTTAAATAAACAGAAGCATATACATACTTAATAGCATTCTTTAGATGTTCTAATTTCTCCTGAAATGAACCTGAGGAATTTGGCAATATTACACTTTCATATATTCCTGCAAAGGGATGAAATTGAGAATCTTCTAAGAGTCCAGAACTCCTAACAATAATTGGTTTATTTAAGTAATTAAGAATAATATCTAAATAAATTAAAATTTCTTCAGGTAATTTGGCATCTAAAAATATATTAATAATATCTTCATCAGAATGAAAATCAAAGTCTAAATATAAATAATTCTCTTCTATAAACTTATCAAAAAATGAAGTACAAATTATAAAAGATTTTGGGATATCTAAATCAACACCCTTAAATTTCTTTTTTAACTTACATTTTGAAAGTAATGCATTAATAAAAGCAAGACCTCTACCCTTACCGCCTAAGGAACCTGTCCCAATTTTTAAAATTATATCATTTTCATTTAAAAGATGTACATTAAAATCAAGGACTTTACCTTTAATCTTATTTTTAAATAAATTTTTTAAAACATTCAATAAAAATTTTCTATGGCTTTCTACAGTTTTAAATTTTTCTCTATTTATTTTTCTTAATTTCTTTGCAAGTCTTAACTCTCCCCTTGTAAGAAGCCACATACAATAATGTTTTTTATCTGCATGATACTTAAAAGATTCAATTGGAATATTTTTTAACTGTTCTTGAAATTCTATAATATTTTTTGCTCTTGAAATTTCATTTCCTTTTGTATCTCTAAAAATAAAATCACCAAAGCCACAATTTTTAAACAAAAAGTTTTTTATCTCGCTCATTATAAAAGGCGAATTTTTGTAGCAAATATTAAAATTAAGAGCTTTTGCTTTTCTTAAAAGTTGTGTATCAGATGATTGGATTAAAATTGGTACATCTGGATTCTCTTCTCTTATTTTTAAAGATAATTCAATTCCTGTTTCATCGTTTTTTCCAAGTTCTATATCTGAGATAACACATAATAAAAAATCTTTATATAGGTTATAAATTTCAAAAGCCTCTTCTCTTGTAGTTGCAAGTAAAATTTTTGGTCTTGTTCTCATTCGTAAATATTTTAAATCATTATCAGCCTCTTCTTTAATTAATCTTTGAGTTTGTAACATTATTTCTTTATAAATTTCAGGCAAATAAGTTGAGTAGTATGAAATTGAATCTTCAACTAATATTATAACAGGAACATTCCCAATATTTGTATCAAATTTAGCATTCACATAATCTTCTATTGACTTTATAATACTTAAAAAAATCCTTGGATTTCCACTCCATAAAAAAATCCTTTCAATATCACTTTTCTTTAACTTTTCAATTAGATCTACTTCACAATTTTCAGTTAATAAAAGAACAAAATGAGTCTCAGGATATTTCTCTTTAACTAATTTAGAAAGTTCAATTGGATTAGGTTTTCCTATTTGTAGTGTTGAAATTATTAAATCAAAATTTTGCTTTTCAAGAATTTTTATTGCATGTTCTCCGCTTAAAGCAGTCGTTATTTTAGGAATTGTAGTTAAGTTAAATTGATGATAACTTCCTATAATCTGTTCTGAAAATTTTATATCTTCTTCAAGAGAAAAAGATGTGTAAAATGTTGATATCAAAAGGATATTTTTTATCCTATAACGCATTAATTGGTGATAAAGAGTCTCACCATATTTAAACTGTTGATATACCTCTTCTAACCTTTCTATATCCATATTATTCTTTTAGACTAATCCCTGGTCTATCATAGCATCTGCAACTTTTTTAAAACCTGCAATACTTGCACCATTTATGTAATTGCCTGGAGTTCCAACTTCTTCTGCAGTTTTAATACATGTTTCATGTATATGCTTCATTAATCTTTTTAATTTTTCATCTACTTCTTCTTTAGTCCACTGCATCATCATACTATTTTGCATCATTTCAAATCCACTTGTTCCAACTCCGCCTGCATTTGCTGCAATTCCAGGAGCAAAAATCATATTGCTTTTTTGGATAAACTCAATAGCATCTAAAGTTGTTGGCATATTAGCTCCTTCAATGACACATATACAACCATTTTCTTTTAAAGCTTTTGCTTCTTCAAGATTTAACTCATTTTCAGTTGCACAAGGTAAAGCAATATCAGCTTTTGTTAATCCCCATGGCCTTTTACCCTGATAATATTTTGCATGTGGATATTTTTCTAAATATTCTTTAATTCTTGCTCTTCTATATATTTTCAATTCATAAACATACTTCCATTTCTCTTCATCTATTCCATCTTCGTCAATTATTGTGCCATCTGAATCAGAAAGAGATAAAACTTTCCCTCCAAGATCTAAAACTTTTTTAGCTGCATGAATAGCAACATTTCCAGCTCCTGAAATTAAAACCCTTTTTCCTTCAATTGATTCACCTCTTACATTTAAAGCTTCTTCAGTAAAATATACGACTCCAAATCCTGTTGCCTCTGGCCTTAAATAACTTCCTCCCCAATTTATAGACTTTCCAGTTAAAACCCCTTCAAAAACATTTTTTAATTTTTTGTACTGACCAAATAGATATCCTATTTCTCTTGCTCCAACTCCTATATCTCCTGCTGGGACATCTGTATGAGCCCCAATATGTCGATAAAGTTCATTCATAAAACTTTGACAGAATCTCATAACTTCTCTATCTGATTTACCTTTATAATCAAAGTCACTTCCTCCTTTACCACCACCCATCATAAGACCAGTTAAACTATTTTTAAAAATTTGATCAAAACCTAAAAATTTTAAAATACTTAAATTTACAGAAGGATGAAATCTTAAACCACCTTTATATGGACCAAGTGCACTGTTAAATTCCACTCTATATCCAGTATTCACTCTAATTTCACCTCTATCATCCATCCATGGAACTCTAAAAATTATGACTCTTTCTGGTTCAACAATTCTTTCAAGAATTCTTTCCTTTTGGTAAATAGGTTCAATGTCTATGAGCAAACTTATGGATTTAAAAACTTCTTCAACTGCTTGTAAAAATTCCTTTTCCCAATAATATTTTTTCTTTAAATTTTCTAATACTTCTAATGCATATTTATTCATTATTATCCCTCCATGATTTTTTAATTTCATATCAATTTATTGTGGAAATTTCCAGAAAATTTTGTTAATGGGAAACTTATGAAAAAATTTATTATTTGCCCAAAATGTAATGAAAAAATTGAAGTTTATGTAAATCCAATACCAACAGTTGATATAATTATTGAATACAAAGATGGAATTGTTCTAATTGAGAGAAAAAATTTCCCCTTTGGATGGGCAATTCCAGGTGGCTTTGTTGATTATGGAGAGTCGTTAGAAGAAGCCGCTATTAGAGAAGCAAAAGAAGAAACCAATCTTGATGTTGAATTAATCTGTCAACTTCATACATACTCATCACCTGATAGAGATCCCCGTCAACATACAATTTCAACAGTTTTTATTGCTAAAGGTAAAGGAGAATTAAAAGGGAAAGATGACGCTAAAAATGCAAAAATTTTTACCAAAAACAATTTACCTGAAAATATTGCATTTGACCATAAAGAAATATTAAATGACTATTTCAAATTTAAAGAATTAGGGAGGATATAATGGACAAATCAGAGCTCTTTTTTGAAATAGGGACTGAAGAATTACCTGCAAGTTTTGTAAAAATAGGGATGGATTTATTGAATAGTAAATTTTCAGATTTATTAAATAAAAATCAAATTAAATTTAATAAAATAAATACTTTCGGCACTCCAAGAAGAATAGGTTTTTATATCTCTGAAATTTATCTTAAACAAGAAGACTCTATCATTGAACAAACTGGTCCAGCTAAGAGAGTGGCATTTGATGAAAACGGAAATCCAACAAAGGCTGCAATTGGTTTTGCAAAATCTCAAGGCGTTGATGTGAAAGACCTTGAAATAATTGTCACGCCAAAAGGAGAATATGTTGGTGTAAAAAAAATAATTAAAGGTAAAGAAACTTATGAAATTCTAAAGGAAAAATTTCCAGAATTTATAAAATCAATTGTTTTTCCTAAAAATATGAGATGGGGTAAAGAAAAAATTACATTTGGTAGGCCAATTAAATGGATAATTGCTCTACTTGGAGATAAAATTATTGAATTTGAATATGGTTCTTATAAATCCCAAAAATTCTCAAAAGGCCATAGATTCCTTTCTCCTGAAAAATTTGAAATAAAGAATTATAATCAATATCTTACAGAATTAAAAAAGAGATGGGTTATTGCAGACTTTGAAGAAAGAAAAAAATTCTTGGTTAATCAAATTAATGAAATTGCAAATAAAAAAAATTTTATAGTTGATGATGATGAGGAGTTATTAGATGAAGTTACGAACTTAGTAGAATATCCTTTTCCTGTTGTAGGAGAATTTGAAGAACAATTTTTAAAATTACCAAAGGAAGTTGTAATTACTACAATGAAAGTACATCAGAAATATTTCCCAGTGTATGATAATAATAGGAAATTGTTAAATTATTTCGTCACAATTAGCAATAACAAAGCAAAAGATATGGAGGTCATAAAAAAAGGTAATGAGAGAGTTATTAGAGCAAGATTAAATGATGCAAGTTTTTTCTTTGAAGAAGATAGAAAATATAAATTAGATTATTTTGTAGAAAAATTAAGAAAAGTCATATTTTACAATAAGCTTGGCACATCGTATGAAAAAATGGAAAGATTCAAAGATATAGCAGTTTATCTTGCTAATACCTTAAATCCAGATAAAGCAAAAGTTACAGAAAGAGCAGCATATTTATGTAAAGGTGATTTAGAAACTAACATGGTTTATGAATTCCCAGAACTTCAAGGAATAATGGGGAAATATTATGCCCTTCATTCTGGAGAATCTGAGGAAGTTGCAAATGCAATATACGAACATTATCTTCCAAGATTTTCAGGTGATGAAATTCCTAAAACAGATGCAGGAGCTTTTATAAGTATTGGTGACAGAATTGATTCTATAACTGGTTTTTTTATAATTAATGAAATCCCCACAGGAAATGCAGATCCATTTGCTCTTAGAAGACATGCTCTTGCAATTATAAATATTATACTGAAAAAAGGTTATAGAATTTCATTAAATGAACTAATTGATAGAGCAATATCTCTTTATTTAACAAAATTTCAAAAAATAGATAAAAAAGTAAAATCAAGTATTATTGAATTTATAAAACAAAGGTTTAGAAATTTTATGACAGAAAAATTCAACTATGATGAAATAGATGCTGTAATTGATGTTGATTTTGACGACATATATCGTTCTTATAAAAAGATAGAAGCTTTGCATAAAATGAAAAAAGATGAAATTTTTATAAATTTAATCACTCCGTTTAAAAGAATTGCGAATATTACTAAAGATTGGGATGAAACAATTGT
>JALVYZ010000477.1 GCA_027037705.1 bacterium
ATGCCTAATATTGGGACATTTAAATTAAAAATCGAACTATCTATTTTAGGTGAATTTTCATCATAAACACTTGATGGGCCACCAGAAAGAATTATCCCTTTAGGTTTAAATTGTTTAATTTTTTCTAAGTCATAGTTATATGGATGAATTTCACAATATACATGAAGTTCTCTAATTCTTCTTGCGATTAATTGTGTATATTGTGAACCAAAATCTAAAATTAAAATTGAATCATATCTCACAATCTAACTCCTTTATTATGGTATATGCGTATATGTTTATATCCGGAAATTGGTCATTGTTATTTATATATTAATTGTAATTGGTATAGTAGTATAATAAAAATTACATTTAACCACTATATCACTCGCCATTAGCCAATTCTTTACTGTTTACAGTTCACAATTCACAATTCACTGCTCACAGTTCATTAATTCTAATTACTCCAGACTCCACACACCCGACTCCCTACTGTATTATTAATATCCCCTCACAAGATACACCATCTCTTTTACAGCTTCCTTAAAACCAACAAATACAGCTTTTGCAACAATACTATGTCCAATATTTAATTCATTCATTCCATTTATTCTTGCTACTGGCACAACATTTCTATAATTTAACCCATGGCCTGCATTTAGTCCAAGTCCAACATTTAAAACAGTTTCAGAAGCTTTTATTAATCTGTCTAATTCTGCTTTTTCTTCTTCTTCTGTTTTTGCATCTGCATATTTTCCTGTATGAAGCTCTACAAATTGAGCTCCTGTTTCTTTAGATGCTTTTATTTGATCATCATCAGGATCAATAAATAAACTAACAGTAATGCCTTTTGATTTAAATTCTTCAACATATTTTTTTACATCATCAAAATATTTTACAACATCAAGACCCCCTTCAGTTGTTAGTTCCTGTCTTCTTTCTGGAACAATTGTAATATTATGAGGTAATACATCCATTGCAACTTTAATAACATCTTCAAATAGTCCCATTTCTAAATTTAATTTTGTTTTTACGATTTTTTTTAAAATATAAAGATCTCTATCTTGGATATGTCTCCTATCTTCTCTTAAATGAATAGTAATACATGAAGCTCCTGCTTCTTCTGCTATCATTGCAGCATATACAGGATCTGGTTCATCAATCCCTCTTGCTTGTCTAATTGTGGCAACATGGTCAACATTTACACCTAATTTAGCCATTTTTATCCTCCAATTTCTTTTTCAACAATAGAAGCAAGTTCATTGGCTATTTTCTTTACTTCTATTAAATCTTCACCTTCAACCATAATTCTCAATTTTTTTTCAGTGCCAGAATATCTAACAAAGATTCTTCCTTTGTCATTTAAAATGTTTTGAAATTCTTTTAGTTTTTCATTAAAGTTGCCTATTCTTTCAAATGGTATTTTTTCTTTTACTTTCACATTTATTAGAACTTGAGGATATTTATTAAAAATTTTATTAATTTCACTTGCTGGCTTTTCTTCTTCAATTAATATTTTTAATACTTGTAATGCTGTTATTATTCCATCACCTGTTGTATTATGTTCAAGAAAAATTATATGTCCAGAAGTTTCTCCACCAAGGATATAATTATTTTTTAGCATCTCTTCAAGAACATATCTATCTCCAATAG
>JALVYZ010000478.1 GCA_027037705.1 bacterium
AGAGATAGATTTAGCTGTTCACAGTATGAAAGATGTTCCAACCTTTTTTCCTGAAGGTTTATGTTTGCCTATAATAACAAAAAGAGAAGATTATAGGGATGCTTTTATTTCAAAAAATGGGAAAAAATTAAATGATATGCCGGAAAAATCTGTAATTGGCACAAGTAGTTTAAGAAGGAAATCTCAATTGATGAATATTAGAAAAGATTTTAAAATAAAGGACTTGCGTGGAAATGTTGATACAAGATTAAGAAAGCTTGAAGAAGGTCAATTTGATGGAATAATTTTGGCAGTTGCTGGATTAAGAAGAATGGGATTTGAAGATAAAATAACTCAATATTTAGATGAAAGTATTATGATTCCTGCAATAGGGCAGGGTGCTCTTGGAATTGAAATTAGGGAAAATGATAATAAAATATTGGAAATTGTTTCATTCTTAAAAGATGAAAAAACATTTATAGAAGTATCTGCTGAGCGAGCTTTTTTAAAAGAATTAGAAGGTGGTTGCCAGGTCCCAATAGGATGTTATGGAAAAATTAATGGAAATAAATTAATTTTAGTAGGGTTTGTTGCAGATGTTGAAGGAAAAAATTTTATTAAAGAAGATATTTCAGGAGAAATAAAAGATTTCGAAAAATTGGGAGTTGAATTAGCAAACAATATATTATCAAAAGGTGGAAAAGAAATTTTAGAAAAAGTATATAAAGGGGAGCAGTGCTCCCCCTAAAATTTACTTATTCATCATTTTTTTCATCATATTCTTCATACTATTGCCTTTATGTCCCATATTTTTTTCACATTTAGCATTTAGTCTCATTTGTTTTGCCATTTCTTTCATTTCAACAAGAGTTTCTTTAATTTTTGCATACCCATACCATGTTGTGTAATCTGGCATAATATGAAATGCTGCTTGATATGTTTTCATCCTATAATCCATGAATATTTCATAAAGTTTTTCTTCAATTGGAGTATTGACTTCATAGAAGTTTAATAAGTTTGGATATGGCCAATTGATCTGATATTTTGCTTTTGGTAAAATTCCATCTTTGTATAAGTCTCTTACAATATCAATTGCTTCTGCAAATAATTTATCAGCAGCTTTAATCATTAAATCAGCATTCTTTAGATTTTCTTTAGCAAAATTTTCTGAATGGCACTTTTTACAGGTATTTAACATTTTATCTCTCTCTGCTTGCCATTCTTTAGCTGTCAATCTTGCTATTTTACCAGCTTTAACAACATCAAGAACTTTTGTTGGTTTGCCAGTTTTTGCATCAAGTACTCCAAGAGCTTTTAATATTTCAACTCTGTAACCGAGCCATTCTTTATCTTTTTCAGGAAGTCTTAATGCTAAAAATCCCCATGCAGTCATAACTTTGTGATTTCCTTCTGGCATATGACAATCCTGACAAGTTGGTCCTCTGTGAGCTTTTCTGTCTGTTACATAAGCTGAACCATGTTTTGAATGAAACCACATTTCCCATTGAGCATGGTCAAATCCAGTATGACAGCTATTACATGCTTCAGGTTCTTTTGCTTCTTTAACTGAAAAAGCGTGTCTTGTGTGGCAGTTTTGACAATCCATTCCATACTTGTAATACTTTCTTAGTTCAGATTTTCTAACATTAG
>JALVYZ010000479.1 GCA_027037705.1 bacterium
GTGCGCTTCCTCGTGGATAGTGGTGCGACGTACACTGTTTTGCGCGAGGATGTGTGGCGCTGGCTTGGCTTAGAGCCTCTGGGTGAGATGGAGTTTGTCCTAGCCGATGGCAGTGTTGTTAAGCGCAAGGTCTCAGAGGTTCTCCTCGAGCTACCCGGGTATGGTGAGAGGCATACACCCGTTGTGCTCGGGGAAAGGGATGACGAGAACCTACTCGGGGTAGTGACTCTCGAGATATTTGGCCTAGTGCTTGACCCCTTCAAGCGCGTTCTTCGCCCAATAAGGGCGCTGCTAGTCTAGGCTCCTCCTGGCCCCCTAGTCCCTATAAAGGGGGCCTAGTCGAAGCTCCTAGCCGTAGCTAGAGTGTGCCTTCTTCGTCGTTGCTGGGTGATTTGGCTTGGGTTCTGGGAGCGGGTTTAACGAGTATTTTAGTCTCTTGGAGGAGGCTGCGGGGAGGCTTGCTGAGCAGCCAGCGGTGCTCCGGCTGAGTGGTGAGCGCTTCCTCGTTGTCGGCGATACTCATGGTTATCCCGAGGTCTCAGAGTGGGCGCTCAAGATAGCGAGAGAGGAGGGTGTTGACGCGGTTGTTTTCCTCGGGGACTATGTTGACCGTGGCCCCCGTGGTGTTGAGAACCTTGAGCTTGTTCTAAGAGCCTTCCTCGAGAACGATAATGTCTACTTGTTGCGGGGCAACCACGAGGATCCGGGGATGAATCTTAGCTATGGGTTCGCCGAGGAGGCTTATGAGAAGCGGGGGGAGAACTACTTCGGGGCAGCAAGCATAGTCTACATAGCTATGCCTGTGGCCGCTACCGCTGGCCCCGTGTTCCTAGTCCACGCTGGTGTTCCCTGTAAGAAGTGCTCTATGAGCCCCGAGCCACCCGTATCGCTCGAGGAGATAGCGGAGCGCGCCGAGAAGATGAGGGGCAGCGACGAAGCCTTCTACCCCTTGGAGGCGGATCACGTTATCGGTCAGCTCTTGTGGAACGATCCCCGCGGGACTATTGACTGGTTCCTCCCCGGGCCACGGGGACCTGGCACCTATCTCTACGGAAGGGCTGCGTGGAGGGAGTTTCTCCGAGAGAACGGCTTATCCCTGATAATCCGGGGCCACGAGGTAGTCGATGGCACCCATGCCTGGCTCAGCGATGGCGGGCAACGGGTCCTCGAGGGAGAGGTTGGTCTCGGCGAGCTAGAGTATGGCGTCGTGACTGTGTTCTCTAGCCTCTATCACGGGAGGCGGGCAGCAGCGCTCCTACTAGATCTTAGCGAGGAGAAGCTAAAGCCCATATACTACCCCGGCGACACCCATGGCTCGGAGGAGGGCCCTGGTAGCGGCGAGGAGAGTACCCGGGACGAGAATGTTTCCGGCAACATATAGGGATGATTCATGGAGCGCTCGCGCATAGCTGGCTACGCGCTACTAGTAATCGGGCTATACTCGGCTGCTTTCCTAGAGCTAATGGCTCGTAGCCAGGGCCTCGTATTTGACCCGTTTAAGTGGTGGCTCCACGGCCTAGGCACGGGGAGCCAGCTAGGCAACTATACGTTGCTCTCGGCTATAGCCTACTTCGCTGTCTTCACCGGATTGGTCTACATGAGCCTTGGGTGGAGCAGGCTAGG
>JALVYZ010000480.1 GCA_027037705.1 bacterium
TCTTTCTGCATCAAATTTAAAATTTTTTTGAAGTATGGTTAAGTCTATAAATTTTCCTTTATAAACTCCCCGATAAGTTTGAGGTGATTTTTTACCAAAAAGGAAAGGTTTTATTTTAAAATTTTTCTCAAAAAAATTTTTAGCAAAATCTCTAAAATCATTCTCTTCACATTTACAAACAAAATCTAAGTCTTCTATCTCCCTTCCCAATAAGTAATCTCTTACTGCTCCTCCAACAAGATATACATTTTTATACTCTTTTAATTTAAGATCAATCATTTTTAAAATAAAAAAACCTGCCATTTGGCAGGCTTTAATTAATCTTCTTTAATTGCGTAATAACATCTTTTTGGGACAAAGATTTTACCTTCTTCTTTTAATTCTTTTATAATTTTTGAAACTTCTTTTTTGTCAAGATTTGTCTCTTTTTGAATATCACCTGGTCTTGCAGGTTTACCTAACTTTTTAAATGCTTCTAATACTAACTTTTTTTTATCTTCCATAACCACCTCCTTATTAGTTTTAATTACTATTATCAAAATTTACAAATTCTGTCAAATATCTTTTTCGCTTATCAATAGAAAATTCTTCTACTTCTTTGTATGTTAAAGCTTTAGTTGGGCATGCTTCTACACAAGCTGAAATTTCCCTATCTGGACATCTATCACATTTTACAATTTTCTTTTCATATCTATTTCTATTAATAATGCCAAAAGGGCACACCATTACACACATAAAACAACCTACACAAATTGACTCATTATAACAGGTAATACCATCTCCATCTTTATATAAAGCTCCTGTCATACATGAAATAGTACATGGAGCTTCTTCACAATGTCTGCATTGAATAGGTACAGGAAAGCCATCTATACTTTCAACATACACTCTTTTCTGAGGTAATTTCCTCTCAAAAATTGCAGTATATATATTCTTTGTCTCTGAATGAGCAATTCTACATGCAATCTCACATGATTTACATCCCATACATTTTTCCATATCTATTAAAATTTCTTTCATAGCTCACCTCCTGCTATTTCCCAATAATATAACCCTGCTTTAAAAATATCATTAATAAATACAAAACCTTTTAAATTCTCATTTTTGTCTAAAATAAATTTTTTAAATACTCTATCTCTTTTTTCTGAAAATTCAAAAAATTGTCCACTTTCATTCTCTTCAATTTTTTTCTTACCAGCAGCAATAACATCATTTTCAAATATAGAAAATGAATTTACAGGCACAGCTCCAGAAAATTTTGTTTTTTTCTCAATCATATTTTTTCCAGCAAATAAACCAGAATAACCAGCAACTGGCCAGAGAGCCACTTTCCATTTCTTATCATGAGCTTTATCATATATTTTAGCACAATCTCCACCTGAAAAAATATTCTCAACATTTGTTTGAAAATATTCATCTACCACATATCCATCATCAAAACCTATCTCAACATCTGTAGGTATTTCATTTGCTCTTACACCCTTACCTATTACAACTCCATTTGCTTTTATTTCAATTCCAGCATCAAGTTTTACAAATTTATTTTTTATCCCTATAATTCTTGACTTTTTAATTAGCTCTATTCCTTTTTTAATAACAATTTCTTCAATAATATTAGCTGA
>JALVYZ010000481.1 GCA_027037705.1 bacterium
GCTGGCACGGAGTTAGCCGGAGCTTCCTCTTTGGGTACCGTCAAGTGCTTAACGCACCCTTCTTCCCCAATGACAGAGGTTTACAACCCGAAGGCCTTCTTCCCTCACGCGGCGTCGCTGGGTCAGGCTTTCGCCCATTGCCCAATATTCCCCACTGCTGCCTCCCGTAGGAGTCTGGCCCGTGTCTCAGTGCCAGTGTGGCTGGCCATCCTCTCAGACCAGCTACCCATCATCGCCTTGGTAGGCCTTTACCCCACCAACTAGCTAATGGGACGCAGGTCCATCCTAAGGCAGACATATACTTAATCATATATGCCCCTTTTCACACTTATAGTGCGCTTATCCAGTATTAGCCCCCCTTTCGAGAGGTTATCCCGGTCCTTAGGGTAGGTCCCTACGCGTTACTCACCCGTCCGCCGCTATACTCACGACCCGAAGGTCGCTTTCCCGCTCGACTTGCATGTGTTAGGCACGCCGCCAGCGTTCGCTCTGAGCCAGGATCAAACTCTCCATTTGAAACCTTTATTTATCCTCAGAGTCTTTTACCTACTCTTTATACTCTTTATTAATAACTATACATTATTAATTTTTCAATATTCATTATTCATTAATATTAGCCGTAGCCCCTTATCTCGTTGTCAATGAACTTGGTTATGTTTAACAGACGAGTGGAGAACTTATACTAACTAATTTTATTTGTCAACATGTTTTTTAATTTTTTTTTAATAAAAATAAAAAACATCAATAACCTATTAATATTCCAAAATATTATAACAAGAATTAAATACATTTGATTCTTTTTAGTTAATTCCCTGAATAATTTGTGAATACTTCACAAAATTATTAATTTTTTTTAACTTGAATTTTTTTAATAAAAATGCTTATTAGCACTCAGTCTTGACAAGTGCTAATAAATAATTATTATAAAATCACAAAATAAAAAATAATAAGGAGGTAGTGCTGATGAAAGTAAAACCATTACATGACAGAATTCTTGTTGAAAGGATTGATGAAGAAGAAAAAACTCCAGGTGGAATAATAATTCCTGATACTGCAAAAGAAAAACCAAGTAGAGGTAAAGTAGTAGCAGTTGGCAGTGGAAGAAAAACTGAAGATGGAAAAGTAATTCCTTTAGAAGTTAAAGAAGGAGACAAAATTTTATTTGGTAAATATGCTGGAACAGAGATTAAAATTGAAGGAAAAGAATATTTAATGATGAGAGAAGATGAAGTTTTTGCAATAATTGAAGAATAAAAAATTAAAATAAAGGAGGGAAGTAGAAATGGCAGGAAAAATGTTAAGTTTTGGAGAAGATGCGAGAAAGAAAATCTTAGAAGGTGTTAATATTTTAGCTGATGCAGTTAAAGTTACATTAGGGCCAAAAGGAAGAAATGTAATCTTAGATAAATCTTTTGGAAGCCCGGTTATAACAAAAGATGGAGTTACTGTTGCTAAAGAAATTGAATTAGAAGACAAATTTGAAAATATGGGAGCTCAATTAATTAAAGAAGTTGCATCAAAAACAAGCGATGAAGCAGGCGATGGTACAACAACAGCTACAGTTTTAGCTCAAGCTATTATTAAGGAAGGCGTTAAAGTAGTTGCAGCTGGTGCTAAT
>JALVYZ010000482.1 GCA_027037705.1 bacterium
TCAATAAATAATAAAAGGAGAAAAAGCTTTTTTATCTGATAAGAATTGTAGATTAAATATGAATAAACAAAGCGAAAGCAAAACTTAAAAAAATAAAAATTAATCCATAATTTTTATTTTTAGGTAAATTCATTTTTAATATGTTCAGTAACTTTTAAAAACAAAGATTTATTTATACTATTTAATATTGTCTCTCCAATTTTAACAACATCTATAAAATCTTTAAAAGAAAATGATATTGATGCCCTCGGGTCATGAGCAATTTTGTTTCGTTTAGTTATAAAATCTGAGTAAAATTGTTGATCACTTTCTGAAATTGAGTTATTAATATCAATATTAAAAATTTTTAATAATTTTTTAATATCAGAAAATGTGGGGTTTTTTGATTTATTACCAAAATTTTTTAGAAACTCTCTTATGTCAGATATTGTTACCTGTTTAACTACAAATGGATAATGTTTTAAGGCTATAGTAATAATTTTTTTTATATTATCCTCCATTTCGGCAGAGAAAAGAATAATTGCACTTCTAAGTATATACGGCATTACATCCTCTACATAATTTTCATCAATGGCTGATATATCATCAATTAGTCTTTTACAATGTTGAAGTTCTATTCTTGGAATCACATTTGAACTCCAAATTTTAAAAAAGTTAATTGAAATCTATCTTTTAATAATTTTGTTTTTGAAGTATCCCTTGCTGTTATCAAATCAATATAATGTTCATCATTTTTTAACTCATTATATAATTTTGCAATTTCTTCAATAGAGAGTGTTGGATTTTTAGCAATAGATACCATTACACTATCTAATACCGCTAAATTAAGGCGCCCTCTTGGGATATGAAAAGGTTTTTCACCAAGAGCTTTTACTATCTTATCGCAAGTTTCTATAAAAATTTTTTTCCAATCATCTTTATATTGATATTGAAATTGCTCCATTATTGAATTTAAATATGTTTTTAAAGGGTCTTTATATTTTTTGAAATCAGTTAAATAAAAAGCAAAAAATCTTAAAATCCATTCTACATCCCTGAACCTCTTATCTTCTTGTTTTTTACCAATTATTTTTTGCCAATTATAATTTTTATTTAGTTCTTCAAGCATTTTCAAAAAAGGTCCTGCAAAAACCGCCCTTCTGATTTCCATTGATGTGAGCACTACTCCTCCTGTATTTAATCTTTCAAAAATATAAAACATACTTGCATGTTCATTATCCGGTTTAATTTGACGGATTATTATTGAACGGATAACATAATCGTCTACTATAGATTTATCATCATCACTCAAATCGTCATATTTCCTCCCCCCCATGGACTCTTCTCATCAAGAGTCAACCTAAGCTTATTTTTTAAAAAATTTTTTATCGTTTGTAATCTTTGATATCCATCGATAATTAGCATATTTGATGAATTAGGTTTTTTGTAAAGAAAAATTTGAGGTATTGGAAAGCCTAGTAATATAGATTCTATTAATCGTGTCACGTGCAATGTTAAAATGTACCATAAAAAGAAAAATCTTGATAAGTTTCCTCCTGTAAATTTTCAAGTAAAATTGACCCAGTTTTTTCATGAAAATTGACACCTCCAAAATAAAAAATGGAGTAAAGAATGATAACTTATGAGGAGTTTATTATGATTCATACACTTTATAAACAGGGCTATAGCATGAGAGCAATTTCAAGGATGACAGGAATAGATAGAAGGACAATATCAAAAAGATTGAAAGAGAATGAATATAAACTAAGAGAAAGAGTTTTACATAACTGTTATTTTTTATATTAGCATTAACATTGTATGGCTTGGATATAAGAATTATTCTCATTCATGATTGAATACCTCCTTGAAAATTAGAAATTAACAAAAAATTTAATTTTTGTAAATTTATTACTACAAACACAAAATTATATATACCATCCACTTTGCATTTGTGGTACAATTTCATTTTGCACTTGAAAAATGGGGAAATATATTTGGAGATGTAGTATTAGCATCAGCAATAATAGATAGACTTATAAATAATGCTTATATTTTTAAAATAACAGGAGAAAGTTATAGAATAAGAAATTTACAAATTAAAAATAAAAAAAATAATAAAAATTAGGTAGGGATTTTTCAAGGCCCTAGGTGGGGTTTTTCCTTGACTTTAACATTGGTGAAAAAAACTAAGTATCCCATTAATAAAATAGTACAAAATTGTTTATTCTAAGTTAGCATTATTATTTTTTATTTTAATTTTATCCACTCCCTTAAATTTTGAATAATAAAAATCTTAATACCCGTTAATTTTGTAATATTACTTATAAGCCTAAAAAGTTTATCCTCGTTCGTAAAGTCTTTAGCTCTTAAAGCTAAAGCAACTTTTTCTTTTTTATAAGAATAAATTATTTCTTTAATTTTTTTAGCATTTTTAAAACCATAAGCCATAAAAACAACTAAATCACTATTGCTAAAAATATCTTCAATCACATCCTTGTAATGGTTCATATTTATTGCAACACTAACCTTTTTTCCGTATTTATTGGCTATCAAATGGACTTTTTCCAAAAGGTTCACAAAAAGTTTTAAATATATCTCCTTTTTTTCTTTAAAATCATGAAGTATATGGGGCTCGAGATCAAGATGAACATTATAACCACTCTTGAATATATATATAAGTTTGCTTCTAATTTCATGCCACTTTTCAGAAAATATGTATGTTGGCTCGCTTAAAACTATATCTATCTTTTTACCACTTTTAGAAAGTTTTCTTACCAAATCTCTTATATCTTTTCTCTCAACAAAAGGCCTGTAAGAAAGCTCAATTCTTTTAATGTCTTCTGTTTTTATAAATTTTACAATCTCTGACATTTTTAGTTTCTCAAAACAGCCAGACCATGCATATACTCCTAAAGAGAGTTTTTTAGAGTAGGATGAACTACCAAATAAAAAAAGAGCAATCTGAAAAAGAAAAATAGTCTTAATTTTCATCTTTTAATATCTTTGAAACTTTCCATGGATTCCATTTGTCGTAAAAAGAAGCTTTAAAAAAAAGTTCTGCAATATATGAAAATGTTCTAACTGACCTCATGAAAATTCCTGTATAAAAAGGCATTAGAGGAAGAAGTAGCCAAAGAGACTTCTCACTTTTATTAAAGGTATCACCAAGAGCAATTCTTGCTATAAAATACTCAAAAATGTTCAAGATTATATACAAAAAATAATTAACTATAAAAATTGTAAAAAGACCCATTTTAAAGAAAAAGATAAGCTGCAATATATAGATTATCCACTTAAAGTCAAGAATAAAGTTAAAAAAGATGTTGTCCAATAATGTTAGTGTATTAAAAAGCTCGAAGTTTTTATTAAATGGAGATAGCATATCCCTGTGTCTCCTCAACCTGAACCTAATAAGAGACCGACTCCAACGATACCTTTGTTTTATTAACCCTTTTATGGAAATGGGCACAGATGTATATGCAATTGCTGTTGGCTCGTGGAGAATTTTAAATTTCAACTTTCTCATTCTCAAAACTACATCTCCATCAAGTCCAGGGCCCACATCCCATCCTTTTAGTCTCAATAAAACATCCCTTCTGAAAGCACCGAAGGCACCTGATATTATCCTTAAAATTTTAAGAACTGAGTTAACGATTCTTCCCATAGTTATGGTTTTTAAATACTCTAACGCCTGTAACCTTGTAAGAAGGCTATAATCTATATTTTTAACCCTAATATCACCACCAACAGCCCCAATCCCATCATACATATAAAAGGGAAATATCACATTTTCTATGGCATCCTCTTTTAAATGTGTATCAGCATCAAGATGCACCACAAATTTACCTGTTGCAAATCTCAGAGAGAGATTTGCAGCAGAAGCTTTCCCCCCCCTTCTTTCATTTCTAAAGTAGTTGTTTATCATTCCTTTCTTTTTTAAAGCCCTCAAGATTTGTAGAGTATCATCATCTGAACCATCATCAACCAGAATTATTTCTATATTTTTGTAAGTCTGCTGCTTTATAGATTCAACAAGAGCTGATAAATGTTTACCCTCATTCTTCCCCGGAGCTATGATAGTAACAAGAGGTTGTTCTTTGCAAAGGGCAAGCTTTATATCTCTAATTTTATATCTGTCCTTCCACCTATGAAATAAAAAAATAGGGACACATACCATATCTAACAATACAAATCTTGGAAGATCAAAGAAAAAGAACGGCCAGAACATAATTATCAATTGATCCAATGAATGGTTTAAAAACCAACTTATGATATTAGTAATCATTATAACTTTTTATTCGTTGCCTTTTTTTAAATTTTTTAAAAGTTCTTCAACTAATTCGTCCGGTTGCTTAATATTATTATTAGAAATCTCAACCATTGAGCTTTCAATAGTAGGTTTAATGCCAACATTCTCTTCAATGAGTTTATAACTTTCCATTACCAAACGTTTATTCACTAAATCTGCCCTTTTAATAGATGTATGGGGAAGGAGAAGTAAAATTGTTCCCTCATTCAAGATGGTCAGAACATCACTCTTCCTTGTTATCACTTTTATTAGAGCTCCTAATTCCTTTAAAAGCCTTTCTGTTTTTCGACCAAGCTTTGAATATATATCATTCAAATTTACAATTCGGAAGGCAACTACAGATGATTTGACACCGTACCTCTTCGATCGCTCTAACTCTATTTGAAGAAAAGTTAAGAAGGAATTATATGGCAAAACATTTAATCCCTCACGTAGTGCTTTTAGTAGTGGACTTTCAAAACCATAAATTGCAAAGCTTTCTCCTACAGATGTCAGAGTATATATTTTAATTATTTGAACTATCAAATCTTCAGGAAAGCTTTCTTTCTCACAATTGAAACAGATTGTTTTAACATCAGGCTCCTGCGTGACAAATCCACAGTTATTGCACTTATGTATAAACGCAGGTTTGTCGTAATCAACTCCAAGACCTTTGAGCATTTTATTGCACTTAGGACATACAAGCTGTCCATTCTTTATAAAATCACTTTCTGGACCAACATACGCACAAGGGAAGTGGTGTATAAGATTTTCCTCGAAAAGGTTGGCAGAACTACAGTTTGGGCAAACTTCTATAAAGTTCAAAAAAGAGCAGTGGCATCTATTGCAAAAGTGAATTTTTTCAAAGAAATCTCCTTTAATAGAGCCATTTTCTTCTAAAAAGTCAAGTGTATTATACAATGCGTAATCCTCTTCTAAGAAAAAACACTCAATTGCTGGATAGGTTAGTCCGAAAAATGATGTTCTATCCCTCACTGGTCCTAATCTTTTATCCCTTGTGAATATAAACCTTAAGATCCTTAAAAATAAGTCGTCCTCCCTTTCGTCCTCTGTAGGATTAATTTTTCTAATGGCATCATTGATTCTATCTATCTTTTTCAGCTCAAACCTGAAAGCATCTTCATCTAACTCATTAGGGCTGAACACCGCATCAGCCATGGCTGCAATCCTTGAAGATAATTTCCCCTCAACAACGAAAATTATAGGTTTAAGATAAATCTTGGGAGATCCTAAGTGTCTTATATTCCTGCATACCTCTTCTAAAAAATCATTTGAATTGCCCGCAACAACAAAAGCTTCAGGTTCTTTCAAGTTATTATTAATTTCATTTCTCTCTAACTTCTTATAGTGAAAT
>JALVYZ010000483.1 GCA_027037705.1 bacterium
TAGTATTTGCGCTATGTTTTCCACCAATCACAATCATACAATCAACCTGTTTTGCAACTTCAATTGTTTCTTTTTGCCTTATTGAGGTAGAATCACAAATTGTGTTAAATATTCTAAATTCTCCTTTATTAACTAACAACTTATTGCAGATATTAAGATAATTTTCAACACTTTGAGTTGTCTGAGCTACAATCCCTATTTTCTTTATATCTTTAAAAAAATCATTAATTTCATTTTCATTTGAAATTATTTTATAAAAACTTTCTCCAGCATAACTTGCTATTGCTTTTACCTCTGGATGATTTTTATCACCAATTATCACAATAAAATAATTTTCCTTCTTTAATTCTTCAACACATTTATGAATTTTTTTTACATAAGGACAAATTGCGTCGATTATTATATTATTATTTTTTTTTAGTTTCTCCAAAATATCTTTTTCCACTCCATGAGACCTTAAAATAACAACTGAATTTTTTATATTAAAATTTTTTGCGACCTCAACTCCTCTTTCTTCAAGGTCTCTAACTACATCATTATTATGAATTATAGGACCAATTGTATAAATTTTGCTTCCTTTAAATTTTTCTGATGCTTCAATTGCTTTTTTTACTGCTCTTTTTACTCCAAAACAAAATCCTGCTGACTCTACTTTTATTATTTCCATCTTATATATTGTTAATTCCTATTTTTATGTTTTTCACTTTTTATATAATCAATTATTGTATCAATAACTTCATCTATTGTCATCTCTGAAGTATCAATATAAATTGCGTCATCTGCTTTTTTTAATGGCGCTAATTCTCTTTCCGAATCATTTTTATCTCTTTTAATTATTTCCTCTAATATTTTTTCATAATCTACATTTTCACCTTTTTCCTTCAATTCTTTATATCTTCTTTCTGCTCTTTTTTCAGGAGACGCATCAAGAAAAAATTTATACTTTGCATCTGGAAAAATTACAGTTCCAATATCTCTTCCCTCAAGAATTGAAGGTTGTTTTAGACCTATTTCTCTCTGTAATTTACCTAAATAGCTCCTAACAACTTTTCTTTTTGATATTTCACTTGCAAGCATACTTACTCTATTTTCATAAATTTTTTCAGTATAGTCTTCACCTTTATAATAAATTCTTCCATTTTTAAAGAAAATTTTTTCTCCTATATTTTCACACAATTCTTTTACTTTCTCATTATTATTAAAAATTCCCATTTCATCTGATATTAGTCCAACTAATCTATACATTGCTCCAGTACTAATATATTCATATCCTAATTTATTAGCTAATATTTTTGAAACAGTACTTTTTCCAGCTCCTGAAGGACCATCTATTGCTATAACATTTACCTTTTTAGTGTTAGTGTTGGTGATGGTGTTAGTATTAATAATATTTTGGATTTTGGATTTTGGATCATTATTCTTCATCTTTCACCTTTTTCTTTATAATCGTAAATGCGTATACGTATATGCATTCATGTGTATATGCGATAAAGAGTCAATGTGTGATTGCGTAATAGAGGTAATACATTTAAATTATCTCATTCAATCATTAACGCTTTTACGCATTTTCACTTCTACGCTTCTTCTTTTATCATTACTCCAAACTCCCGCCT
>JALVYZ010000484.1 GCA_027037705.1 bacterium
GGTGATGTAAAATCAATTTCAGTTCCTTGGTATATTATTTTATTAGTTCCAAATAACTCTTTTAAAAGATAATTAAAAAGTTCTTCTGTAAACGTCATTAAATCAAGATATGTGGCATATGCCATATAAAATTCTAACATTGTAAATTCTGGATTATGTTGAATGGAGATTCCTTCATTCCTGAAATTCCTATTTATCTCAAAAACCCTTTCAAAACCGCCTACAACAAGTCTTTTTAAATATAATTCAGGTGCTATTCTTAAATAAAGCTTCATATCAAGAGCATTATGATAAGTAATAAATGGACGAGCAGCAGCACCTCCAGGAATAGGATGCATCATTGGGGTTTCAACTTCAATAAAATCTTTTTCTTCAAAAAAATTTCTAATAAGTTTTATAATTTTCGTTCTTGTTTTAAAGACTTTTGCAACATTGTCATTCATTATTAAATCAAGATATCTCTGTCTGTATCTTAGCTCTTTGTCTTTTAATCCGTGGTATTTTTCAGGTAAAGGTCTTAAAGATTTTGTTAAAATTTTAAAATCTTCTATTAAAACTGTTAATTCTCCAGTTTTTGTTCGAAATAATGAACCTTCAATCCCTAATATATCACCAACATCAACCAGTTTTTTGAAAGTATCAAATTTTTCTTTTAATGTAGGTTTATAAAAAAATACCTGAATTTTACCTTTAAAATCTTTTATTACTCCAAAAGCAGCTTTACCAAAATTTCTTATACTCATTAATCTGCCAGCAATTTTAAATTTCTTATTTACTTTTTTTAATTCTTCTTCTGAAAATTCAGAATATTCATTGATTAAATCTTCAGTAAAAGTATTGATTTTAAAATCGTTTGGATATTTTTCATCAAGTTGATTTAATTTTTCAATCCTCTGCTGTATAAACATATCTTCAGACATTTCAGACCCCTTATAAATTATCTTGAGATGAGTTGATTATAATATTTTTTAGGGAAAATCAAGTAATTATTCTTTTTTGAATTGTTCAATATGACCTGTTTTTTTTACCATAATATTATCAGGTTCTTTATACATTAAATACTTTTTTTGACTTTTCAATTCTTCTTTTAAAGTTTCAATAAATTCTCTGAAATTTTCTTGTAATTCAATTAATTTTTCTCTCATATTAAGAACAACATCAATACCAGCAAGGTTTAACTCGAGGTCATCTTTTAATCTTTTTATTAACTTTAATTTCTCAACGTCTTCATCATAAAAGTAGCGTGTTTCATTCTCAATTCTGATCTCAATCAAGCCTTCTTTTTCAATTTCTTTTAATTCATTTTCATTTAAATTTGTTTCTTCGATTACCTGATGTATATAATAAATTTTTTTATATTTTTTCATAAATTTCCTCCTTTTATCTTGTTGGAGAAGGAATTATTCTTTTTAACTTCTCCATTGCTTCATCAATTTGTGGATTAGAAATATCTGGTAATACTATATAAGGTTCAATGTATAAATCTCCTGCTACTTTTGTTTTAGGATTTTTAACTCCTTTTCCTCTAATTCTGAATTTTTTACCACTATTTGTTTTTGGAGGAATTTTTAATTTTATTTTTCCTTTAATAGTATTAACCTCAATAATC
>JALVYZ010000485.1 GCA_027037705.1 bacterium
TCTCTTAATCTATCTATCTCATACTTAGAACCAAAAAAACATGGGCTTGTATCATGGGGATGAGATGGTATTAACTCTAATAGTCTTTTACCTTTATCATCAATAGCCTCTCCACCTGCCTGTTCATATATAAATGCAAATGGTATAACTTCAAATAGTTGTCTTAATTTTCCATTTGGTCTATCTGTTGTAGCAGGATATGAAAAAAGTCCACCACCTTTAAGTAAGATTTGATGTAAATCTGGAACCATTCCTCCTGAATATCTGAGTCTATATCCCTCTTCAAATAGAGAGTCTATAAACTCCTTATGGTGTTTTTCCCAATTTTTTTGTGTTCCACCTGAAGCATTTAGATTTCCCTTATTGTTTAAAACAATCTCTCCCAATCTTTTAAATGAGTGATTATTTCCTCCATATAGTTGAGGTCTAATTCCCTTTTCTGCATATACTAACTCTACTCTAGGTCCATAGACTATATAGGCAGATGCTACTAAATTTTCTCCTTTTAACTCTCCCTCATAGATACCAAATATAGAACCCACAGATAGATTGACATCTACTAAACTAGAGCCATCTAATGGGTCATAACATACTGTATATTTCCCATCTTTATGTAAATTTAAGACACCCTCTTTCTCTTCACTGACAATAGATTTTACAGAGAGAGTTTTGCTAAAAGCTTCTTCTATAATTAAATCACTCTTTACATCTAATTTTAGTTGCTCTTCACCTGAAGAGTTTTCGCTACTGCTATATCCTAAATCTTCTGTCTGTATTGCATACTCTATCTTAAAAGCAATCTCTTTAATTGTATCAAATATATTTAACATCTTCTATACCTCTTTTGCATTTTTATCTATCCACTCAATAATATCATCAATACTATTTAAGTTTAATATTTTTATATTTTGAGGTATATTATACTCTTTGATATTTATAGTCTCGTCAATTGCAATGGCTTCACTACAATCAAGATAACTCTTATCTATTTTGTTACGAAAAATTGCTACTCTTGGAAGAGGTAGAGTCTTTAATCCCTCTACAAGCAGAATATTAAAATTAGCAAACATATCAATTATCTCATCTAAACTCTTCTCTCTTTTTGAAAAGTATGTTGTTCTAGTAGGAGAAGTTACAACTACCTCTGCACCTGTTTTAGAGAATTTATAACTATCTTTCCCCTCAATATCAAAAGTAGCTTTATCCTTAGGGTCATTTTTAATAATTGCAACTGCTCTTGTTTTAATGAGCTGTTTAGAAATTTTCTCTATAAGTGTGGTCTTTCCACTGCCAGATGGACCAGTAAAAGCAACAGCAAACCGTTTCATAATTTTCCTTAAATGAATTAATATTTAGATTATACATCAATGTTTATCAAAAATGTGTTAAAATGTTTTAATTCTTAAATCAAGGTTTGAAAAAATGTATAAAAAGATATTACTACTATCTATACTCTTAATATTAACAGCTTGTGGTACGAAAAATAATATATCTCAACTCTTTAAAAAAGATGAGATATACCATACAAGTCTAATAAATACGCAAAAAGGGCAACTTATAGCATCATTTGAGACAAAAGCACTCCTTACAGCTACATATCTAAATC
>JALVYZ010000486.1 GCA_027037705.1 bacterium
GCGCCGTGGTGGGAGCCGGAAGGCGGTGCAATTTCCGAGGAAAGCAAAAATGGTGGTGATGATTCTGGAGAGCGTTCCGCTTAGCCTACGAGGGGAACTCACGCGTTGGCTGATAGAGCCTTCCCCTGGGGTTTTTGTGGGGCATGTCAGTGCCCGCGTGCGTGAGCGTTTGTGGGAAAAGGCATTGGAGGCGCGTGGTGCTGGCGGCGTGATTCAGATTTGGAGCACAAACACCGAGCAACGGTTTCGGATGCGCATGGAAGGTATCAAGCGCCGGAAGGTAGTAGAATTAGAAGGCATTCAATTGGTTGCCGTGGCGTTGCCTGAGGAAGACGAACAAGCGGCCAGTTGAAATAGTGCGTCCGCCATATATGGGGGTGGGCGCACGCTTAGGGTGCAGATTTAGTGTTGTCCCCACACGCGTGGGGGTGAACCGTACCCCCCACGGAACAACACCAGCAAAAGCGACGTTGTCCCCACACGCGTGGGGGTGAACCGCACTTGCGCCGCGCGGCAGACAGAGTATTGTGCGTTGTCCCCACACGCGTGGGGGTGAACCGTTAGGGAGAATAGACCTATGAGCAAGACATGGCAGTTGTCCCCACACGCGTGGGGGTGAACCGCAATCGCAGGAGCCAAAGTTTTCAAAATAGCAGTTGTCCCCACACGCGTGGGGGTGAACCGATGCGGGTGAGCGCCAGCCCGCGGACTTCGCACGTTGTCCCCACACGCGTGGGGGTGAACCGTGCCCAGCGCGTCCATCACGGCCCCTGCCAGCGTTGTCCCCACACGCGTGGGGGTGAACCGACGAGGGCATGGTGACGACCGACGAGCGCGGTTGTTGTCCCCACACGCGTGGGGGTGAACCGCACGCGGTCAGTATAGGGCCGTTTATGATAGAGTTGTCCCCACACGCGTGGGGGTGAACCGCCGCGCTGGGCAGCACTACCTCGTGCCTGTTCGTTGTCCCCACACGCGTGGGGGTGAACCGGAAACTTCCATGTCCATCAAAGAGCGTATTTCGTTGTCCCCACACGCGTGGGGGTGAACCGATGTTCGCGGATAACGAGGGCGTGGTGAGCGCCGTTGTCCCCACACGCGTGGGGGTGAACCGGGAGCGGGAGTCATGACGAATGAGCAATTGGCGTTGTCCCCACACGCGTGGGGGTGAACCGAGACGCTGAATATGGAGCGGTATGAGAAAGCCCGTTGTCCCCACACGCGTGGGGGTGAACCGTTGGAGCGCAGGTATCGCTCCAGCAGGTTGCGTTGTCCCCACACGCGTGGGGGTGAACCGGCTATCCGTGCCCACGACGACGCGGTGCACGGGCGTTGTCCCCACACGCGTGGGGGTGAACCGCCGCAACCGCCGCAACCCAAACCGCAACCCTCGTTGTCCCCACACGCGTGGGGGTGAACCGTTTAGGCCACTTGGCGGTCAGCACAGTCTGGCTCGTTGTCCCCACACGCGTGGGGGTGAACCGATCTTGCGGCGGTTGCGGTTCGTGGCGGCAGGCGTTGTCCCCACACGCGTGGGGGTGAACCGATCTGTGCCGCGAATTTGCTAACCCCCACTGCATCGTCCTACATTTGTGGGGCTGGACT
>JALVYZ010000487.1:0-413 GCA_027037705.1 bacterium
TTCCACGGTCTCCAGAGGAAAGCTCACCTTCGTAAGGACCTATGAATTCATACCCGAAAATTTTCAGCCTTTTTACATTGTCCTGAAGTACGCGACTGTTCCACATCTCGGTATGCATCGCTGGGGCAAGCAAAACAGGCCTGTCAATAGCTCCAATCGTGGATGTCAGAAGGTCATCTGCAAGTCCGTGAGCGAGCTTACCTAAAAAGTGCATGGTGGCTGGTGCTACTACCACAACATCTGGCCACCTCGCGAGCTCGATGTGAAGAGGAACTTTCTGACCAGGAATCCAGAAGTCATCCTCTGTAAAAACATCGTTAACCGTAAGGTTGGATATAGAGAGTGATGAGATAAAATTCTCACCCCCTCTTGAAAGTATAGTTTTGACTTCGTGACCGGCTTTTACTAAAAGT
>JALVYZ010000487.1:423-1592 GCA_027037705.1 bacterium
CTTTTTAACAATCCTCCACTTAATTTCACCTCTAATCAATTTCTCAAGTGCCAGTATGGTGGGCTTTATAGGTAGCTTCTCTCCCTTTTCTCTTGCCTCTCTTGCGATTCTCCTCGCTTCTTTAGATGCGATCACAATCGCTTTGTATTTATTGGGCATAACCTTCCACAGGTCATCAACTGTGAATCTTTCCATTTTTCAATCACCTCCAGGGCGTTGATTATAAAGCATTCAACCCGTATTGGGAATGTTTTTATGTGCTTTTTTAGGGGTGGCCCGCGCACAGAGTGCGCGGGCCACCCCTAAAAAAGAGAGACAACTTTTCAATCAGCCCAACATGAGCTATTTGGCGAACTTCACGTTATTTAGGTCTCCAAAAGGAATCCTCCCATCTATCTCCTCCCCCCGCATAAATTTGTTTGCGGGGGGAGGATGAAAGGAGAGGGGCCACATATTAAAGTTTTTTGGATAAAATGAGAGAAAATCTAACAAATTTTCCCTCACATCCAGTGTATGAGGGTATTTGTCTTAGATTATTAATTTTTCAAGAGAGATCCCTGCGTCTATACTTGCTTTGACAAGCAGTAGAAATCATTAGATAAACTCTTTTTGCAAATGTAGATTATGGAGAATCGAATTTCCCAAATCCTTTTGTTTAACCTGAGCCTGTTCGAAAAAATCCCAAATTCTTTGATTTTTAATGAAAAATTTGCCCCCCACCTTCCTCCTCCCCCCACGCACTTTGTGCGTGGGGGGAGGAGAGGAGGGGGGAATTTTCGAACGAGCTCGTTTAACCCGTCTTTCGTCAAAATTAAATCTTCCTGAAGCATAGCTAAGTCCTTTTCTAATCATTACTTATACCTCCTTTTTTATTTGACCCATCACCCGCATCCCTCCTTTTCCTATTGTATACCCTCTCTAACTCGTTTTTAAGCCTTATTATCTTCATCGTTAATTCGTAAAATCTTGTGCTCTCTTTTCTCTTCCTTAATCTCGACTCCCCTTCTTCACCCAATTCCCCACTCTCCACCAACCTCCGATACGGCGTCTTTATCTCATATTTCTTGCACTTCTTCCTCTTTCCCACCCTCTCATAATCCACAAGCTTCATCGTCGGTATAAAATAGTTGAACCTCATTGATATCGCCCTCATTAATTCATCCATTACC
>JALVYZ010000488.1 GCA_027037705.1 bacterium
GGCTTCAAATCAATTGAATGAAATTGATTTATTTTTTGAGAAAATTCATAAATTTAGTAATAATAAAGATATAAAGAAAACAAAAATTACAGCAAAAGAATTATTAAATAAAATAATTAATAACAGTCAAGATCTGAAAAAAGTAAAGATTTCACAAAGTAATTTTTTAAATTCAGATGGTGCACAAGATAATTTAGAAAAGAATTTAAAACATAACAATTTAATTAAAAAAAATATTGAAACTTTTTTAGCAAAGAAATTTATTGCTGATAATAACATTACAAAAGAAGAGACAGTAAATTTTAATGATAATAAAGAAGAAAAAATACAAAATTTTCAATTCTTAAATGTATTAAAAAAATCTCATAATATTAAAAATAACAAGTTCGCTAATGTAAAAAATTTAGAAAATAAAAGTAATATACAAGATAATATTATTTCTCAAATAAAGAAGAGCTTACCAAACAATTTAAATTTAAAGAGCGAAGTTTCAATTAAATTAAATCCTCCTGAATTAGGAAAAATTCATTTAAAATTAGTTATGATTAATAATGACTTAAGTGCAAAAATTACAACAGAGAATAGTATTGTCAAAAATGTAATACTACATAACTTGAATCAGTTACAAGAGACATTAGTAGAAAAGGGGATTAATTTAAGTAATTTTAATGTAACTGTTCAAGGAGAATTTGCTGATAATAATTCAAACCAACAAAAATTTGAAAAAAGATATTTTAGCTCAAATTTTGGAGAACTAATAGATAAAAGTGCTGAAAATAATGAAATTTATGAATTTATAAATGATTTAAATAATACATTAAATTTAAAAGTATAAGGAGGTGTAATATGTTAACATCTATGTTTTCAGCAGTAAGTGGTTTAAATGCAAATGGGACAGAAATTTCGGTCATTGGAAATAATATTGCAAATTCAAATACTGTTGGATTTAAAGCAGAAAGAACAAGTTTTTCTGATATTATGAGTTCATCAATTGGTGCTGGAGCATATGGACAGGTAGGAAGAGGTACAAAAGTGGCAAGTATTATGCCTGTTTTCACACAATCGTCATTTGATACTACTTCTAATCCTACTGATTTGGCTATTGATGGAAGAGGTTTTTTTGTAGTTAAAGATCCTAAGGCAGAAAATCTTTTTTACACTCGAGCTGGAGATTTTATATTTAATAAAGATGGTTTACTTGTTAATCCAGATGGATATGTGGTTCAAGGTTGGAGAGTAGATGAAACAACTGGAGAGCCTGTTGGTGATATTGGTAATATTGATATATCAAAAATTTCTTCAAGTTCTAAACCTACATCAAAAATAACATTAGGAGCTAATTTAAATTCAACATCAGAGCCTAAATTTGTTGTAACAGATTATAATAATACTATAGTGTACAATGATGGTTCAGGTGAGAAGGTAATTAAAATTGAGGATGGAATTTATACAGGAGAATCATTAGCAGAAAAAATTCAAAGCAAGTTTGGTATAGATGGTTTGCAGGTTACATATGAAAGTAATACAGGGAAATTTGATTTTATAAATAATACAGCCTCCACTAATATTACTATAAAATTTAAACAAACAAGCGCAACAGATACTAATATTACCACAATGGGAAGTCTTTTAGGTTTTAAAGTAATTGATAGAGATAATGCAGATAGTGATAATAATGAGTTAACTGGTGTTGATGATATAACGATTGCTGCTGGTACAAATTTTAAAAGTGATACTTATCCTGATTTAACTCAAAAAATTTTTAGAGTAACTGATCAAAATAATGTAATAAAGTTTTCAGAAGATGGAGGTACAACAATATTAACTGCAACTATTTCTCCTGGAGACTATACAGATGAACCTTATGCTGATAACAATGGAGATCAATATACATCAATTGCTAAAGCAGTTGAAGATGCTTTAAATAATGCATCGACTGATGCTAATTTAACATATAAGGTAACTTTTGACAAAGATACTGGAAAATTTAATATTATTGTAAATAATGCGGGGGGAAGTGATGCGACAGTGAAATTTTATTGGGGTGATGATACAATAGAAGGTGATCCAGGAGAAGAGACAACAGCGGAGCAATTGCTCGGATTTGTGAGAAAAACTTCTGATACTCAAAACAATCCAAGTGTTGTAAATTCATTTGAAATAACAGCTGCTGCTGGAAGTTCTGGTAGTTTAACAAGTGTTTATGCTCCATATTCAATATTTGATAAATCATCATATGATTATTCAAGTTCAATTAACATATATGATTCTCTTGGAAATCCACATACTATAACTTTTTATTTTAAAAAAGTAGCAGGAAATTATTGGGAATGGCATGCAGTTGCAAATAGTTCTGATTTAGATGGAGCTTTACCAGATGAAAATGGAAACCCTCAACCATATGAAATTGGAAATGGAGGTTATTTAATTTTTAATTCAAGTGGAAGTTTAAAAGAAGCAACAGGAATCGATGACCTTTACTTTAATTTTTCTGGAGGCTCTGAACAGCTTCAACATATTGTTTTTAATCCTGGGACTCCAACTACAAAAGGAGGCACAGGATTAGATGGTGTTACACAATTTGCATCTGCCTCAACTACATTTTCTCAAAGTCAGGATGGTAATCCAGCTGGAACTTTAACAGGGGTTCAAGTAGATAAAGATGGTATTATTCATGGAATTTATACAAATGGTGAAATTAAACCTCTTGCGAAACTTGCAATTGCAAAATTTTTAAATCCATGGGGATTGGCAAAAGAAGGAAAAAATTTATTTGCTCAAACTGTTCAATCTGGAGATGCAATTATGGGAGCAGCTGGAACAGGTGGAAGAGGTCAAATTGTTTCAAATGCATTAGAGCATTCTAATGTTGATATAGCAGAAGAATTTGTAAAATTAATTATGGCTCAAAGAGCATTTCAGGCAAATTCAAGAGTAATTACCACATCAGACCAATTATTATTAGATGTTGTTAGTCTCAAGAGATAAAAATATCTCTGAACCTCCTGCCTTATAGCACCTGAGATACTCAGGTGCTTTTTTTTTAATTTTATAAAAAAACATTTGACTTTAAAATTTTTTAATGATAAATTGAATTTTAAGCAGTCGTTCTAAGTAGTATTATCTATTTGGAACGCTCTGCAAAAGAAATTTTTAGGAGGTTTAAGTAACATGGCAGAGCGTGAAACGGGAAAAGTAAAATGGTTCAATGCTAAGAAAGGGTATGGCTTCATCGTAAGGGATTCTGGTGGAGACATTTTCGTGCATTATACCGCTATTCAAGGGAACGGTTTTAAAACACTTGAAGAAGGACAAACAGTGGAATTTTCAGTAACTGAGGGTCAAAAAGGGCCGCAAGCTCAAGATGTTTCAGTTGTGAAATGATATCAGGCGGGATTCCCCGCCTGTTTTTATAAACTTTCAATTAATCCATTAAAAACATTTCTAAAGCATTATAAGGACAAACTTTTACACACCATCCACAAGCACTACATTTAGAAAAATCAAATTTTATTTCTTTGGTGTTTTTATCAATTGTTATTGATTTTGTTGGACAAACTGCTGTACATGCACCACAATGAACACATTTTTCAATATTTCTTACAACTGATTGTTCAATTGAGGAAACTCTTACACCAACTTTTTCTAAATATTTTAACCCAGCGTTATAGTTTTCTTCTTCTCCAGTGACTTCTGTGACAAGATAGCTTTCATGACGAGGTAAAATATTTGCAATTAAAATGTTTAAAATTAAATCATAATCTTTGATTAATTTATAAACTATTGGTTTATCCCATATTTGTTTTGAAAATCTTAATACTAATCTTTTTTTTATTTCCATTTTTTACACCTTTAATTTTTTATTTTTACAAATTCAATTTTCCCCTTTATTGCAATTTTGTTATTTGAAATTGCAATTATTCCATAAATAGATTTTTCTTTTACATTATTTAGAACATTTTGTAAATTATTTTCATTTCTTATTTTATTACAAATAGATGTTGCAAATGCATCACAAATAGGTGCATTTTTTCCTATTACGACTACTAAGTCAGCTTTCCCAAAACTTAATGAATGTCCTATTTTTGCTGAGGAAGAACAAATAGCTATAGGTTGCAGCTCTTTTTTAATTTTTATTCCTATGTTATCAAAGCCATTTGAATAAATCTGCACTAATCTTTCATTATGAGTATCAATATAGATATCACCACCATTTTCAATTATAACTTCATTACAGAATTTTTTTAAGTCTTTACAAACAAATTGGGATATTGCTCCTGCAACTGATGCAAAAGGTCCTACATTTGCCTTTTTTGCAGCAATAAGCATTTCATTAATTATTTCTGGTTTATTATTTTTAAATTTAATAGGAGTTAATGATTTTAAAAATTCTGGACAAGTTTTTATAAAATTTTCAATTTGAATTCTATACTTAAGTAAAATAGAATATGCTTCTTTTTTTAAGTATTTGTCGCTTATTATAAATAAATCTGATTCTTTAATAGTGACATTGTATTTGTATTCTTTTCTGGAATTATAATTTCTATAAATTCTTGCATATTGCATCTATTTTAATGTTTTTTTTAATTCTTCCAAGTCTTTAATATCTTTAATATTTAAATTTTTTAAAATTTCTTCTTTTGCATCCTCATGAAGTTCATTAAGCGATTTTAATTCTTCTTCAATTTTAATAAGCTTTTCAATCAATACAGTTAATGCTTTAGCTTCAGGATCAGGTAAAAGATGGTGGTCAAGTGGAGCTTCCTTTAGTTTCTTTCTTACAGTTTTTCCGGGAACACCTACAACAGTTGAATTTGGAGGAACATCCTTTACAACAACAGAATTAGAGCCAATTCTTACATTCTCGCCTATTACGATATTTCCAAGAATCTTAGCCCCTGAACCTATAACAACATTATTCTTAATGGTTGGATGTCTTTTCCCTTTTCTCCATGTTGTTCCTCCTAATGTAACACCATGGTAAATTGTAACATCATCTCCTATTTCAGTTGTTTCTCCAATAACAACACCCATTCCATGGTCAATTACAAATCTTCTACCAATTTTTGCACCTGGATGTATTTCAATACCTGTTAAAAATCGTGAAAAATGTGATATTAATCTTGCAAGTAAAAAGAATTTTTTTCTCCAGAAAAAATGGGCAATTCTATGTAATATTGTAGCGTGAAATCCTGGATAGCATAATATAATTTCTAAAACACTTCTTGCAGCAGGATCTCTCTCAAAATAGCAATTTATATCTTCTTTAATTTTTGAAAAAAAATTTTTCAGCATTATTTATCATCTCTTTAAAATCTTCAATTTTTCCACCAGCACCGATTATTATTTTTTCAGCAAGTTCTTTTTTTACAAAATCATTAGGAGCATGAGCATCATTATTTAATAGAAGTTTAGCTCCGTATTTTTTACTTAATTTTAATACATGACCATTTGTTAATGAATGACCTTTCCTTGTTGTTAGTTCAAGAAATTTATTTCTTTTTACTGCAAGTTTTACATCTTCTTCTGAAATTAATCCTGGATG
>JALVYZ010000489.1 GCA_027037705.1 bacterium
GGTGGGGGTGGGGGGAACCGCAGATTTACCACAGGCCGCTAACACTGCCACCAACGCCACAAACACCAAACCCTTGACGAACGACAAAAGGTCTTGCAAACGCATTGCTCCCTCCTGAAAACGACAAATTATCAAATTCCACCGAGCATTTTTATTATGCAACAAAATTGTGAGAAAGACAAGGGGAAAGGTTGGGGCGTGAGTCGTTGGATCGTGCGGTCGTGCGGTCGTGCGGTCGTGTGGTCGTGGGGTCGGTGGGGGGCATGGTAGGCTTTGGGCGCGGCGCAAGGAAACCACAGAAGACATAAAAGCCGCCGGAAAACCACAGAAAACACAGGAGGTTGCGGGGTAGGGGCAAGGCAGTGCCTTGCCCTGTTTTGCGGGCGAACGCCCATCACGTGTCATTGCGAGCCGCCGCAGGCGGCGAAGCAATCCCCTTTTCGGCCGCGGAGGGGGGCTGCTTCGGCGGCCACGCCGCCGCGCAGCAACATCACGGCGTTGCTCTGGAAAGCGGCAAGTCGCCGCAGGGCGACTTCGTAAGCAGTAGGTGCAGTTTCAACTGCCGCCGAGGCGACCATCACGTGTCATTGCGAGCCGCCGCAGGCGGCGAAGCAATCCCCTTTTCGGCCGCGGGAGACTGCTTCGGCGGCTACGCCGCCTCGCAGTGACATCACGGCGTTGCTCTGGAAAGCAGGGGCAAATCGCCGCAAGGCGACTTCGCAAGCAGTAGGTGCAGTTTCAGCTGCCGCCGGGAACCACAGAAAGCACAGAAACGCCACAGAAAACACAGAAAGTTAGGGAGGTAGGGGCAAGGCACTGCCTTGCCCTGTTTTGCGGCCGAACGCCCATCACGTGTCATTGCGAGCCGCGAAGCGGCGAAGCAATCCCCTTCACAACTGCGGGAGACTGCCTCGGCGGCTACGCCGCCTCGCAGTGACATCACGGCGTCGCTCTGGAAAGCAGGAGCAAGTCGCCGCAGGGCAACTTCGCAAGCGGTAGGTGCAGTTTCAACTGCCGCCGGGAACCACAGAAAGCACAGAAACGCCACAGAGAACACAGAAGTTTTCGGGGTAGGGGCAAGGCAGTGCCTTGCCCTGTTTTGCGGGCGAACGCCCGTCACCTGTCATTGCGAGCCGCGAAGCGGCGAAGCAATCCCCTTCACAACTGCGGGAAACCGTTTCGGTGGCTACGCTGCCTCGCGATCTGTTTATGAGGAGCCTTAGGATGCCTTCCTCTGGGCACCGCGGCTTACTTTGCTTTGTGGAAAGAGTCGCTTTTTAAGGATCTTTGCTCCAAGTCGCATATCTTTTGCTATACTTTACGTGAAAAAGATAGCCTCTTCCTTCCGCCGGCTGTTTTGCACTGACCGTAGAGCCCAAAACGATGGAGTTTTTTTATTTTCCGCCCCGAGGAATAGGAGGTCCCCATGTTTGCCCCCAAGCGATTGCTTTTGCTCCCTTTTGCCCTTGTCGTGCTTTTGGCTTGCTCCATGCCGTTGCAAGCCCCGAAGATTTCACAAGGCCAACAACCTGACATCGGCATGACCATGACAGCCTTACCCCTTCAGCAAACCCAAA
>JALVYZ010000490.1 GCA_027037705.1 bacterium
CCACACCAAATGGGTGAAAGTATTCAGTGTGGCTTTTGTCTTTCTTTTCCCCTATTTTACAATATCTCTTTTTTATTATTATTTTCTATTTACGATTTGGGGATCTATAGCACTGACCTAATAGATATTTATTATTCCACTCACAAAATACAGTAAAATTAAAGGTTAAATAGGCTATAATTTAAACATGGAAAATACAAAAATAGATCCCAAAATCGTAAATAGACAAATAAATCAACACAAAATATCAATAAAAATAAGAAAATCAAGATAATATATGCTGTAAAAAAAGGCTATCTTCTATATTTTACACAAGTATCTCGAGTTATTGATAAAAATTATATAATTTTTATTAAAAATACAGTTTTTTAGGTACTTCTTTAGTATTGAAGTTTTCTTTTTTAAGGGAAATATAAAATAATTTTAAAAAATTGTTATTCAAGTGAAGCTTTGTATATCCGCTCTCTTATAGCATGAAATATTTTCACAAATTCATCTTGTATTTTTAGTACAAGTTGCCTACTATGTTTTATTACTTTTCCTGCTAAATGATATAGTTTGTATCGTATAGTAGAAACATTATGTTTTTGCCAACTATTTTGTAGCATTTGTTTAAAAAGAATAAAAAGGTTATAAGCCATTACTCCTATCTGAAAATAAAATGCATTAGAGATAAAATCAGATGAAGGTAGATAGCTGAGATTGAAACCATTTTTAAGTTCTTTGATTTTATTTTCGCTTGTATCTCCTCTTTTACGATAAAATCTAATAATATCCTCTGCCGACATACTTTCATCTGCATTTGTAGCAATAACATGATAATGCTCTTTTTCAAACTCAAGTTTTTCATCCATACTTAACATATCCCATATCCCTGGTAACATAGGTGTGATTCTTTTTTTCACAACAATGATTCTAAAAGCATGATCAGTATTTTGCATAGTATGTAGAAATTCAGATATTTCTTCTTTTAAATAGTGTTGTGTTCCCTCCGTAGTTTTAACTCTCTTCCACTCTTTTATCTCTTTGATATTAGCATAGATTGAACGGTCAAGGTTTGCTCCTACAATATAAGTAATATTATTTGTATTACAGTAGTTAAAAAGTTCAGCTTGATAAGAGGCACTATCTGCTCTAAAAAAAGAAATTGTTTTACCCTTAGGTAATTGTTCTTGGCATCTTTTTAAAAATGTTAAATTAGAATCAGCTGGTGCAATATTTCCTGAACGAAATTCACTATGGATAACAAATCCACCATTGATATGTCCTATTATAGGAGTGTATCCACTTTTCTTTTTATATGTTGTTACTGCTGTACTTTTTTGTGAAAATATTACTGAAGCATCTATATCAAGTACTAAAGGCTCTGAAATTGTTTTTAAATGTCTTTGTAAGAGTTTCTTGTTTATTGATTCTATACCATAAACCCCTTGTAGTCCATGACGATTAATCCATTTACCTACACTTTCTGATATAGGCATTTGTTTAATCTTCAATGTCTCTTTAAGAGCTTTATCATTATAAATCATTCTTAAGTCTTCTAAAACCCTTCCTCCGCTATGGAGCATTAGTAATA
>JALVYZ010000491.1 GCA_027037705.1 bacterium
CAAATCCAACTGGAACTTTGCTAACAAAAGAAGTCTTGAAAGAACTTGCTGAACTTAGAATTATGATTATTTCTGATGAAATTTATCACGGTCTTGTATTTGAAGGGAAAGAGCATTCAATCTTAGAGTTTACAGATAATGCAATTGTTTTAAACGGTTTTTCTAAACTATTTGCAATGACAGGATGGAGACTTGGATATTTAATAGTCCCAGAGGTTTTAATTAGACCTTTACAAATAATGCATCAAAATTTTTTTATTTCTGCAAATTCTTTTGTACAAAAAGCAGGAATTACAGCATTAAGAGAGGCAGAAAAAGATGTTAAAAAAATGATAGATATTTATAATAAAAGAAGAATTTTTATGATTAAAAGATTAAAAGAAATGGGATTTGACTTAAAAAATTATCCTACAGGTGCATTTTATGTATTTCTAAATGTTAAAAAGTTTACAAACAACTCATTGAAATTTGCATTAGAAATTTTGGAAAAAGCAGGAGTCGGTGTCACTCCAGGTATTGATTTTGGTTCAAATGGAGAAGGGTTTATTAGGCTATGTTATGCAAATTCTCTTGAAAATATAGAAGAAGCTTTGAATAGATTGGAGATGTTCTTTAAAAATTATTGATAATGCAAATAAAGTTTTTTGATATTTTAATAATCATTTTTTTTCTGTGTCTGTCTTTACATTTATATAAATTAGATAGAATAAATAATGTGAAAGTTGAAATAAGATGCAAAAATAAAAAAAATTTTTTTGAATTAGATAAAAATAGAAAATTTAAAGTAAAGTGTGGGTCTGGATACTTGATTGTTGAAATAAAAAATAAAAAAGTAAGAGTTGTTAAATCGACCTGTCCAAATAAAATATGTGTAAAAACAGGATGGATCTCAAAAAAAGGAGAAACAATTGCATGTGTTCCGAATCATATAATAATAAAAATAGTTGGGAACACAGAAAAAAAAGAGAATAAAGTTGATTTTATAACAAAGTAAAAATTTTTATAAAAAAGTATTGACAAATAAATTTTGTTATTGTAATATTTAATTTCGCGCAACGACGCAAAGATAAGTTCATTGACAACGAGATAAGGGGCTACGGCTAATATTAATGAATAATGAAAAATTAGGAAAGAATAATTAAATCAAGTTCAGATAGTTTGATCTGAGTTAATAAGGTTTCAAATGGAGAGTTTGATCCTGGCTCAGAGCGAACGCTGGCGGCGTGCCTAACACATGCAAGTCGAGCGGGAAAGCGACCTTCGGGTCGTGAGTATAGCGGCGGACGGGTGAGTAACGCGTAGGGACCTACCCTAAGGACCGGGATAACCTCTCGAAAGGGGGGCTAATACTGGATAAGCGCACTATAAGTGTGAAAAGGGGCATATATGATTAAGTATATGTCTGCCTTAGGATGGACCTGCGTCCCATTAGCTAGTTGGTGGGGTAAAGGCCTACCAAGGCGATGATGGGTAGCTGGTCTGAGAGGATGGCCAGCCACACTGGCACTGAGACACGGGCCAGACTCCTACGGGAGGCAGCAGTGGGGAATATTGGGCAATGGGGGAAACCCTGA
>JALVYZ010000492.1 GCA_027037705.1 bacterium
CCAAATTCCTTTTCCCTTAATGCAACCTTATTATGTCCAAATTTCTTTTTGGCTCTTAAGAGTAACTTAGGAAATGTTGTATTTTCAATATCAATATCTTCAAGATATCCTTTTGGTGGCTTTTCTTCACCAACAATGTGATTTATAGTTGTTTCCATAGAAATCTAACCCCCATAAATTTATCTTCCCATAAATACACCTTCTTCTCCACCTAAATAAGCATTTACAACTTCTGGATTTCTCTGAACCTCTTCAGGTTTACCTTCTGCTATTTTTTCACCAAAATTTAATGCAATTACCCTATCAGAAAGATCCATTACAACACCCATATCATGCTCAATTAAAATTATGGTTTTTTTCCAAACATGATTAATATCTATAATGAATCTTGCTAAATCTTCTGTTTCTTCTAAATTCATACCAGCCATAGGCTCATCAAGCAAAATCAAATCACCTTCTGTTGCAAGAGCTCTTCCTAACTCAACTCTTTTTTGAATTCCGTATGGCAACATTCCAACTTGCTTTTTTCTATATTGTTCAATTTCTAAAAAATCTATTATATCCTCAACTATTTTCCTGTGTTCAACTTCTGTTTTTCTTCCTTTTCCAAACCATAATATATCTGAAAATAAATTATTTTTTATATGAATATGTCTCCCTAAAAGCAAATTTTCAAGAACAGTCATCCCCTTAAAAAGCTCAATATTTTGGAATGTTCTTGCAATTCCCATTTTAGCAATTCTATGAGGAGGGAACTTAGTAATATCAACCCCTTTAAATATAACTCTCCCTTTTGTTGGCTTATAAAAACCTGAGATTACATTAAACATACTTGATTTTCCAGCTCCATTAGGTCCAATAATAGAAAATATCTCCCTCTCATAAACTTCAAAACTAACATCAGTTAATGCCATAACACCACCAAAAGCCAAAGAAACATTCTCAACCTTTAAAATCTCTTTTCTATCCATGCCCTAATCCTTTATAACATAGTTTTTATTTTTACCATTAATACAAACCTACATTCGTAAATACTTATAATTTCTAAAATAAAAAAACAAAAAATATTATAGTATCAATATCTTTACATATACAAGTTTACGTGAGCTGTGTTATAAATTATGGATTTAAAAATGTCAAGTTTTTTTAAAAATTAAACACAAGCGAATAATATTAAAATTAAACAAACAAAATTTACTTATAACCATCTTAAATAACATATCTTTTGCAAAAACTATTATTCAAAACATTATTTTATTTTATTAGAATAACATCAAATTGGTTAAACAAAACATCAATTGTTAAAATTTTCTCTTTTAAAACTTCCCCCTTATTAGTAATGAGTTTTATTACTTCTGAAGCCATGAAACTTCCAACTATAAAACAGATTGGAGGGAAAATATCTATTTTAATAACATTATTTGTTTCTAAATTAGAATAAACATAACTTATTTTTTTATTTAATGAGCATACCTGACCAAAATATTTATTTACTCCTCCATGAACAAAAAAAATTTTGTTCTTTTTTGAGATTTCATCCAATAAAAACTTTGTCTCAAAATTATCTACACAA
>JALVYZ010000493.1 GCA_027037705.1 bacterium
ACATAATCAATTTCAGCTAATGGGTGAGATTTTATTATTTTTACTGCTTCATCAATTAATTTTTTACTATTTTTAATACCATTATGAAAAAGTTCTTTAACTTTTAAAATTGATTTGTATAAGCATAAAGCTTGTTTTCTCTCTTCATCATTTAAATATGCATTTCTTGAGCTCATTGCAAGTCCATCATGCTCCCTTACAATAGGACAACCAATAATTTCAATTGGAAAATTTAAATCTTTAACCATTTGTTTAATTACTACAAGTTGTTGAAAGTCTTTCTCACCAAAAAAAGCATAATCAGGTTGAACTATATTAAAAAGCTTTGCAACAACAGTAGCAACACCCCTAAAATGAATAGGTCTTGATAATCCGCATAAATTTTGTGTAACTTTTTTAACTTCAACATAGGTTTGAAAATCTTTGTTATACATATTTTCATTAGTTGGATAAAAAATTGCATCAACTCCAACACTTTCACATTTTTTTAAATCACCTTCAAAATCTCTTGGATACCTGTTTAAATCTTCATTTGGTCCAAATTGAGTAGGATTTACAAATATGCTTACAACTAATATATCTCCATATTTTTTCCCTTCTCTCATTAATGAAAGATGACCTTCGTGAAGATATCCCATTGTTGGTACAAAAGATATTTTTTTTCCATTAAGTTTTTCACTTATTGAAAATTTTTGCATATCTTCCGGTGAATTAAATATTTTCACTTTTAGATTCTCCATCTTATTTAAAGGTATGTTCATTAGCTGGAAATTTTTCAGATTTTACTTCAGTAATATATTCATTAATTGCAGAAATAGCTTGTTCTTTTAAGTTTGCATATTTTTTTACAAATTTTGGTAGAAATCTGTCAAATAGTCCAAGCATATCGTTTATAACCAATACCTGACCATCACAAAATCTACCAGCTCCAATTCCAATTGTTGGTATTGATAAAGAATCTGTAATTTCTTTTGCAATATCTTCAGGAATACATTCAAGAACAATAGAAAAAGCTCCAGCTTCCTCTACAGCTTTTGCATCATTTAATAATTTTTCTTTTTCTTTCTGAATCTTAAAACCTCCAAGCTGATGAATGTATTGAGGAGTTAGTCCAATATGTCCCATTACTGGAATTCCAGCATTAGTTAGTGCTTTAATAGTATTTTTAATGTTTGCACCACCTTCAATTTTTATCGCTTCAGCTCCGCTCTCTTTTATTGCTCTACCACAATTTTCAATAGATTTTTCAATTGACACATGATAAGTTAAAAAAGGCATATCTATTACAACCAAAGCATTTTTAACACCTTTTTTTACAGCTTTGGTATGGTAAATCATTTGATCAAGGGTAACAGACAGAGTATTTTCTTCTCCAGCAAAAACCATTCCTAAAGAATCTCCCACTAAAATCATATCAATTCCAGCTTCATCAACTATTTTTGCAAAACAGTAATCATAAGATGTTAACATTGTAATCTTTTCTTTGCCTTTTTTTTCTTTAATAATAGTTGTTGTTATTTTACCCAATTTTATTTTCCTCCAAAAAAAAAGCCTTCCGCCTATAAAAGAC
>JALVYZ010000494.1 GCA_027037705.1 bacterium
TATTTAATTTTATTAAAAAAGCCCTTGCATTTAAAGGATTGTATTCCTTTCCTTTAACATCTACTCCAGCACAGAATGCTTTTCCTGTTGCTTTAATAATAACAAGCCGTATATTAATATCATCTCTAATCTTCTCAAATCCTTCCATAAACTTTTCAATTATGTTTTCTGTAAGAGCATTAAAACTTTCTGGTCTGTTTAATGTAAAAATTGCCTTTTCATTTTTAACTTCAAATAATAACTCTTTCATCTTTTTATCTCCTAATTTGATTTTATGTTTTATCAATTTAATTTTTTTAAGTCAATTTAAAAATTTCTTGACAATGTTAAAGATTTATAATAATCAAGCGAAAAATTGAGGAGAAAATTTACATGAGAAAAAATATTTTATTTTATTATTACAACTATTTTTGGTATAGAAATAAAACACGGGGAAACCCACGGTAGGTTTATTCTACCGATTTTATATATTTTAAGCCGTGGGTATCCCCCACGGCTTTTTTTTTGCTTAAATTTGTCAAATAGGAGGTTATAAAAATGAATCACATTGGAAAGCTTATTAGACTTGAACGAATTATGGACAGAAAATCAGGAAAATTTATAATTCTTCCTCTCGATCATGGTGTAACAGTAGGACCAATACATGGAATCACAAACTTAAAAGAAATTGTAAATTGTGCTGCTGAGGGTGGAGCAACTGCTGTGGTGGAACATAAAGGAATGGTTACTCATGGTTTTAGAGGAGGAGGAAAAGATATTGGACTAATAGTTCATTTGTCAGCATCAACAAATTTAAGTGAATATTCAAATACAAAAACTCTTGTTGGAACTGTTGAAGAAGCTATAAAATTAGGAGCTGATGCAGTCTCTATTCACATAAATATTGGTGATGTTAATGAAAGAGAAATGCTTTCAGATTTTGGGAAAATTTCTAAAGAAGCAAGAGAATGGGGCATGCCTTTACTTGCAATGATTTATCCAAGAGGAAATAAAATAAAAAATAATTATGATCCTGAATTAATTGCTCATTGTGCAAGACTTGGATCAGAACTTGGGGCAGATATTGTAAAAGTCTCTTATTCTGGAGATGTTGAGTCATTTAGAAAAGTATGTGATGCAACTCCAATTCCAGTGGTTATTGCAGGTGGAGAAAAAATGGATTCAGTTAAAGATGTATTTGAAATGGTAGAAGGAGCTATGAAGGCTGGAGCTGCAGGTATTTCAATTGGAAGAAATATTTTTCAAGATAAAGATCCTACAAAAATTTTACAAGCTCTTTCAATGATTGTAAAAGAAGGTAAAACAGCAAAAGAGGCAATGGAATTTTATAATAAATAGGCTGAAGGTGGAAGGTAGAAGATTGAAGGAGGTTAGTTGAGGCTTTATCCAATGAATAATGAATAATTAAAAGAGAAAAATGAAAAATTTATAACAATGAATAACTACGAATTACTATTAATAACTACTAATAACAAAAAATTTAGAATTTACGCATCTACGCATTAATGCATCTACTAAAAATGGAGGTTTTAATGAGAAAAATATGGTTAAAAGTTAATGATTTTAAT
>JALVYZ010000495.1 GCA_027037705.1 bacterium
ACTCTTTTACCTTTTAGGTTTTTAAGTTCATTTAAATAAACTAACTTCTCCATTTTATCCTCCGTCAATTACAATTGTTTACCAACATATTCAGTTAGATCTACTAATCTATTTGCATACCCATATTCATTATCATACCAAGAATAAACTTTTACAAAAGTTCCATCAATAACTTCTGTTAGTTCTGCATCAACAATTGAAGAATGAGTATTTCCAATAAAATCTATTGAAACAAGAGGTTCTTCACAATATCCTAAAATTCCTTTTAATTCCCCTTCACTTGCTTTTTTTAAAGCAGCATTAACCTCTTCTGCTGTAGTTTCCTTTTCTGTAATAACTGCTAAATCAACAATTGAGACATCTGCAACTGGCACTCTAAAAGCAAGTCCATTTATCTTTCCTTTAACTTCTGGAATTACCAGGCCAACAGCTTTAGCAGCTCCTGTAGTTGTTGGAATTATTGATAACCCACAAGCTCTTGCTCTTCTTAAATCTTTATGTCTTGCATCTAAAATTCTTTGGTCTCTTGTATAAGCATGAACTGTCGTCATATATCCTTTTACAAAACCAAAATTTTCTAAAACAACTTTAACAACAGGAGCAAGACAATTTGTGGTACATGAGGCGTTTGAAATAACAAAATGTTTATCTTTATCATAAATATCCTGATTTACCCCCATAACAATTGTTGCATCTGCATTTTTACAAGGAGCTGATATAATAACTTTTTTTACCCCTGCTTCTAAAAATTTTGCAGCTAAATCTCTTTCTCTATATTTTCCAGAACATTCCATTACAATATCTATACCTAATCCTTTCCAGTCAACATCAGCAGGATTTTTTGCTGCTATTAATTTTATTTTTTTTCCATTAATAATTAACTCTTTATCTCCTGCTTCAACTTCTCCAGGGAATGTACCTTTTACTGAATCATATTTAAAAAGATGTCTTAATACTTTTGCATCATCTGTTGTACTAACAATTGCCTTAAAATTAAAATTGTCATTATTTATTGCTATTCTTAAAGAATCTCTACCTATTCTACCAAATCCATTTATTGCTACATTTATACTCATTTTATACCTCCTAATCTATTTTTATTTTTTGTTGTTCGTTATTCGTAGTTCGTAATTCGTGTATTCGATTTTTCACCTTCTACCTTCCACCTTTATCTTTAATATTAATATTGGTGATAGGTTAGTTTAAAATTATTCATTAATACTAACGACTCCGTACACCAGACTCCTGACTACTACAAACTCCCATAACTATGTAATCCTGACAATAATAAATTTACCCCTAAATATGTAAATAAAACTGAAATAAATCCAATAGCAGATAATATTGCACTTTTTTTACCTCTCCATCCATGGGTAAATCTTGCATGAAGGTATGCTGCATAAACAAACCAGGTTATTAAACTCCATGTTTCTTTTGGATCCCAGCTCCAGTAAGAACCCCAGGCATAATTAGCCCATGCTGCGCCTGTTATAATTCCAAGAGAAAGCAATGGAAAACCAATTGCAATGCTTTTATATATTAGATTATCAAGAACAGATAATGAGC
>JALVYZ010000496.1 GCA_027037705.1 bacterium
GGGGGGCAGGGGGGAGGGGAGAGATCCCCCCCGACCTCAAACGCATTGCCAGAGAGCGCAGCCTTGTAACCACTGGCTTTCATTTGCCCTACAATCCCAAATTGACCGAACGCGCCCGTGAACTGCGCGCCCACATGACGCCTGCTGAGAAGAAGTTATGGGCTTACCTGCGCGAACTTCCTCAGCGCGTTTTGCGCCAGCGTCCCATTGACCACTACATCGTGGATTTTTACATCCCCGAAGCAAAGTTGGTGATTGAAGTTGACGGCGAGCCGCACTTTACCGAAGAGGGCAAAGCCTACGACGCCGAGCGTGATGCCGTACTGGAAGGCTACGGCTTGCGAGTGCTTCGCCTGCCAAACAGTGAGGTGATGGAACATTTTGAAGAAGCCAAAGCGAAAATTGCCCGCGCGCTGAATCTCACCCCACCCCTGCCGCCTACGGCGGTTTCCCCCTCTCCTCCCTTACTAAGGGAGGAGAGGGGGGCAGGGGGTGGGAAGAGATCTCCTCTCTCCCCCCGCCAATACGCTATCGCCCGCCGCATCCTCCGCGAACTGGAAGCCCGCCTGGGCTTCATGGTGGACGTCGGCCTGGAATACCTTACCTTAGACCGCGCCGCGAACACCCTTTCCGGCGGCGAAGCGCAGCGCATCCGCCTGGCGACGCAAATCGGCTCGCGGCTGACCGGCGTGCTCTACGTGCTGGATGAGCCTTCCATCGGCCTGCACCCGCGCGACACCGACCGCCTGCTGCGCACCCTGAAGGGCTTGCGCGACCTCGGCAACACCGTGCTGGTGGTGGAGCACGACCCCGAAACCATCCGCGCCGCCGACTGGGTGGTGGACCTCGGCCCCGGCGCGGGTGAGCACGGCGGGCAGGTGGTCGCCGAGGGTACAGTGGACGACATCATCGCCAACCCCAACTCCCTCACCGGCGCGTACCTTTCGGGGCGGCTGCAGGTACCCCTGCCCGAAAAGCGCCGCGCGGGCACGGGCGACTTCCTCACCATCGTGGGCGCGCGGGAAAACAACCTCAAAAACCTCACCGTGCGCATTCCCCTCGGCAAACTGGTGCTCGTGACCGGCGTTTCCGGCTCGGGCAAGTCTTCCTTAGTGGTGGAAGTGCTCTACAAAGCCCTCGCCCGCCACCTCAACAAAGCCCGCACCCACCCCGGCAGGCACGACCGCATCGTCGGCTTAGAGCATCTGGACAAGGTGATCAACATTGACCAGTCGCCCATTGGCCGCACGCCGCGTTCCAACCCCGGCACCTACACCGGCCTGTTTGACCACATCCGCCAACTTTTTGCCCAACTACCGGAAAGCAAAATCCGCGGCTACAAGCCCGGTAGGTTTTCGTTCAACGTCAAGGGCGGGCGGTGCGAGGCGTGTCAGGGGCAGGGGCAACTGCGGATTGAAATGCAGTTCCTGCCCGACGTGTACGTGCCGTGCGAAGTGTGCCACGGCGCGCGCTTCAACCGCGAAACCCTGCAGGTGCGCTTCAAGGGCTACAGCATCGCCGACGTGCTGGATATGACCGTGGAGCAGGCGATGGAGGTATTTG